>JAGBHV010000079.1 GCA_017935325.1 Clostridia bacterium | reverse complement strand
TAACCTTGCCATTTTGCTGTCATCCTTGAGCGAAAGCGAAGGATCTCAAAATGGCAACACATAAAGCATTTCCAAACGAGATTCTTCGCTGTCGCTCGAGAATGACACGTTTGGAAATGTTAACGACAAATTATAATTTATCCGTATATTCAGGCTATAGGCTCCCCTTGAAAATGCAAGGGAAGCTGTCAGAATCTGCGATTCTGACTGAGGGGATTTTTCGTTGAAAATTATAATTTAGTGTAGAATGCAGAATGCAAAATGCAGAGTTTCGGGTCTGCGACGCTATTATGTTTGGGTGTGGGCTTTGCCTACCCGCAATTTTGCACTCTGCACTATGCACTTTGCATTCAAATTATAATTGAAAACTTTTACGATGTGGGTTGTAACTGTGTTTTTGTACCATTACTGCTGGATTTTCATAGAATAATGTGTTATTATTAAATATTGGTGGTGTGGAAATGAAAAAAATCAATTCACTTACGTTATGTATGACTTTTGCAGGATGCTTTCTCGGTGCAGGGTATGTTTCGGGACAGGAATTATGGCAGTTCTTTTCCTCTTTCGGCTTTGTAGGTTACATAGGTCTTGTTGTGGCGGTTGCTCTGCAGGTTGTCTTCGGAATAATTTTAATCCGCCTTGCAATGAAAACGGGGATATCGGAAATGGACAAAATAATTATTCCGCAGAAAAATGCTGTTCTGCAAGGCATTTTCGCTTTTCTGCAGGAATTGTTCCTTTTTGGGATTTTTGTAATTATGACGGCCGGTGCGGCGGCGCTTTTTAATGAGGTTTTTGCTTTGCCTGAATGGGCAGGCTCGCTTATTTTCTGTGCTGTGGTTGCATTACTTGCACTGAAAGGAATAGGCGCAATGGTGGGCGTTTTCTCTTTCTTCGTTCCCGTGCTTGTGGCAGTTACTGCAGGAATATGTATTTTTACACTTTCAAAAAACGGCTTACCTGAAATCACATCGGCGGCAGACGGTAAAAATCCTCTGCTTTCCAATTGGCTTCTGAGCGCTTTTGCCTTTGTTTCGTATAATATATTCGGTTCAATCGGAATACTGACACCTCTCGGAGATAAAGTTAAAAACAAAAAAACAGTTTTTTCGGGAGTTGCATTGGGCGGAGTGCTTTTGTTCGTGATTGCCCTTGGCATTCTTCTTGTAACAGGAGTGTTCTCTCAAAGTATAAATGCTGAACTTCCTATGTTGTTTGTGGCACAGAAATTAAATCCCATTCTCGGTTATGTTTACGCTTTTCTGCTTTTCGGCGGAATGCTCGGGACATCTCTTTCAAGCGTTGTGGCGCTTATGACCTATATGGAAATCAAAAAAGAAAATCTGAAGAAAAAACGCTTTATTACTGTGCCTGCGATGTGCCTTGCAGCGTTTGTTATGAGCCTTGTAGGATTTTCTGACCTTATCGGATTCATTTATCCCGTTTTCGGATATCTGGGTTTTGCAGCTCTTGTGTTGATAATAATAAATTTTTTAAAGTGTAAGAGTTGCACCAAGTGAGAAAATGTGGTAAAATATATTATTACTTTTAAGTTTACGGAGATACAAAATGAGCCGCAAAAAATGGATGTTTTCAAATTTTGATAAAGAATATGCTGCTGATATCGCCGAAAGGTACTCTCTGAGTCCTTTTGCGGCGGTGCTTCTTGCATGCAAAAATTTTGAAGACGAAGAAGAATTGGAATCATTTTTAAGCGAGGAAAGCTCATTTGTTGTTGACCCTTACGAATTACCTGATATGGATAAGGCTGTAAACAGAATAAACAAGGCTATTGAAAGCTTTGAAAGAATTATGGTTTATGGCGATTACGATGCAGACGGTGTCAGCTCAACTGCACTTTTGTATCTTTATCTTCAGTCGCAGGGCGCAGATGTGCAATATTATATCCCTGACAGACTTACAGAGGGCTACGGCATGAATCTTGATGCCGTAAGAAAAATCAAAGAACGTGATGTTGACCTGATTATAACCGTTGATAACGGCATCAGTGCACTTCTTGAAGCTGAAAAGGTTAAAGCCCTCGGAATGGACCTTGTAATTACAGACCATCACAGACCCGGCGACATTCTGCCCGATGCAGTTGCAGTTGTTGACCCGTACAGAGACGATTTTGACGGCGTTTTCGGCGAATGGGCAGGTGTAGGCGTTGCGTTCAAGCTTGTTGAAGCACTTTCAGGCTGTGATGATGAGATTTTATATGAATATGCGGATCTGGTTTCTTTGGGTACAATCGGTGACGTTGTGCCGTTGAGAAGTGAAAACAGGTCGTTTGTAAAATGCGGAATTGAAAAACTCAATTCATCAGCAAGACCGGGTATTGCTGCACTTAAGGAAGTTACGGGAATGCTTTCCCATGAACTGACCTCTTCAAACGTTGCCTTTACCCTTGTGCCGCGAATCAATGCCGCAGGCAGAATGGGAAGCGCTGACAGAGCAATCAGGTTGCTTCTGAGCGAAGATGAAACAGAAGCAAGACTTCTTGCCGAAGAAGTAAATGAAGCAAATATTTTAAGACAGCAGACAGAAATGAAAATCATTGCCGAAGCAGAAGAAAAAATAGAGAAAAACGGCGATATGATTTATGACAGAGTAATTGTAATCGAAGGTGAAGGATGGCACAGCGGCGTTATCGGAATCGTTGCGGCAAGGCTGACTGAAAAATATGCAAGACCGTGCCTTGTTATCGGTTGCTGTGACGGATTCGGCAAAGGCTCGGGAAGAAGCATTGAAGGCTTTTCGCTTTTTGAAGCTTTGTCAGAAGTCAGCGACTGCCTTGACCATTTCGGCGGTCATACTCTGGCGGCCGGTTTCGGAATTGAGATTGACAGAATAGATGAATTCCGCAGAAGAATAAACGAATACGCAGCAAAGATTGAAATGCCTCATCCGCAGCTGAAAATTGACTGCAGAATAAGTCCGAAATATATAAACGTTGATTTGCTTGAAGAACTGCATCTGCTTGAACCGTTCGGTGCGGGAAATAATCAGCCGTTGTTTGCAGTTATGGGAATGAAAATTGAAAAAGCAGAGGGCGTTTCGCAGAACAAACACACAAAGCTTACTCTTTCAAAAGGCGACAGCAGAATTGTTGCAATGCGTTTCGGAGTATCACCTGATGTGCTTGATTTTTCTGCAGGCGATACAGTTGATATTGCGGCTGTTTTTGATAAAAATGAATATATGTCAACGGTGAAGGTTTCTGTGATTATACGTGATATGCGCTTTTCTCATCTTGATGAGGACGGCGTGATTATGTCCGAGATGATTTATGAAAAATTCAGAAGACATGAATTTCTTACAGAAGAAGAAAGAGTTCTTCTTTGCCCTGACCGTGAATTTATAGGGAAAGTATTCCGCGTTTTAAGGCAGGGAACATGGAAAAAAAGCGAAGAAGCGTTGTGCTGTAAAACAGGTGAAGAAGCAAAGCGTTTATGCGCTGTGAAGGTAAGCCTCGATGTTCTTGAGGAAATGGGGCTTATTTTAAGAAACAAGAAAAACAAAACCATTGACCTTACAGAAAATCAGAGCAAGGTAGACCTGAACGAATCAGGAATTTTAAAAAGTCTTTTGAGGGGGTGACGCATGTGACAAGTGAAAACGGATATAAAGAATTGCGTGAAAAACTCGTAAGGAACTTTACTGCCGAGGAAGTGCAGAAGATAGATAAAGCATATGCTTTTGCACGTGATGCTCATGACGGGCAGTTAAGGTATTCGGGACAGCCGTATATTATCCACCCCGTTTCAGTAGCATCAATTCTTGTTGATTTATGCATGGATTATCAGTCGGTTGTGGCGGCTTTATTGCACGATACCGTGGAGGATACAGATGTATCTCTGGAAAGCGTTAAAAATGATTACGGCGAAGATGTTGCAAAGCTTGTCGACGGTGTCACAAAGCTGGGTAAAGTTCCTCTTTCAACACGCGAAGAAGAACAGGCTGAAAATATAAGAAAAATGCTCCTTGCAATGAGTGAGGATATACGCGTTATTATTATAAAGCTTGCGGACAGACTCCATAATATGCGCACGCTTGAATTTATGCGTCCGCAGAAAAGACGCGATAAAGCCCTTGAAACGCTCGAAATTTATGCTCCTCTTGCACACCGTCTCGGTATCAGAACAATCAAAGAAGAGCTTGAGGATCTGGCTATCAGTTTTCTTGACCCCGTAGGATACAAGGAAATTGAAACAAGGCTCGGCAACCAGATGGAAGAAAGGCAGGAATTCCTTGAACAGATAAAAGTGAGAATCAATGAAAGAATATCAACTATCATAAAAGAACCGAAAATTGCAGGCAGAATCAAAAGTGTTCACGGCATTTACCGTAAGATGTATATGCAGAATAAGGATTTCGGCGAAATTTATGATATTTACGCTGTGAGAATTATTGTTGATTCGGTAATTGACTGTTACAACTGCCTCGGTATCATTCACGATATGTTCACTCCTATTCCGGGAAGATTCAAGGATTATATTTCTACTCCCAAACCCAACATGTATCAGTCACTTCACACAACTGTTATCGGCAAAGAGGGTGTTGCATTTGAAGTGCAGATAAGAACTTGGGAAATGCATTACACAGCTGAATACGGTATTGCGGCGCACTGGAAATATAAACTCGGCGAAGGCTCGAAAGCAAAAATTGATGAAAGGCTTGCTTGGGTAAGGCAGCTTCTTGAAAATCAGCAGGAATCTGATACAGTTGAAGATATTGTGTCTACCATCAAAAGCGATTTCGTGCCGGAGGAAGTTTTTGTTTTCACTCCCAAAGGGGATGTTTTCCCGCTTCCTGCAGGTTCAACAGTAATTGACTTTGCCTATGCAATTCACTCTGCAGTCGGCAACAAAATGGTAGGAGCGAAGGTTGACGGCAGAATTGTGCCCATTGACTCAGTGGTAAAAACAGGTCAGATTATTGAAATTATGACTTCTTCCCAGCAGGGCAAAGGTCCCAGCAGGGATTGGCTTAAAATAGTAAAAACAAGTTCAGCAAGAACTAAAATCCGTGCGTGGTTCAAGAAAGAAAGACGCAAGGAAAACATTGAAGAAGGCAGAGCTGAAATCGAACGTGAATTCAGAAGAAACAAAATAATTCTTGATAATGCTTCCTATGATGAATTTGTCAAGGCTCTTGCTGAGCGTCAGCACATGCCTAATGTTGAAGATTTCTATGCAGCGATAGGATACGGCGGAATCAGCATAATAAAGATGATGCCCCAGATAAAAGAGAATTACACAAAGCTTGTTAAAGCTAATGAGCCTGTTGCTGATGAAATTGCGGTAACCGCACCGAGAAAGAAAACAAAAGGCAGTGAAGGCGTTATTGTTGAAAATATAGATAACTGCCTGATAAAATTTGCACATTGCTGTAATCCGTTGCCCGGTGATGAAATTATCGGCTTTATCACCCGCGGACACGGTGTGTCAATTCATAACAGAAACTGTCCTAATGTTCCTGAAATTATCGAAGCTTCTCCCGAACCTGAAAGATGGGTCAGAGCTTCATGGGATTCAAATCTCAAGGAAGACTACAATGCAACGCTTTCGGTAGTATGTATTGATAAAGTTGGTCTGCTTGCTGAAATTTCAGGCAAATTTGCAGAGATGAGAGTTATGATTCATTCTGTAAACATGCGCTCGGTAAAGGATGGCAGAGCAATAATGAATGTTACGATTACTGTAGGCGGTGCTGAGCATTTAAAGAGCGTTATGGCAAAAATTCAGAAAATTGACGGCGTGCTTCTTGTTGAACGTTCAGGTATTTGAAAGGATTGAATTATGAAAGCGGTTATACAGAGAGTTGCTTTTTCTGACGTAAAGGTTGACGGGGAAATTATAGGAAAAATAGAAAAAGGTTTTATGATTCTCCTCGGAGTTCAGGAGGGCGACAGCAGGGCTGATGCTGATTTGCTTGCTAAAAAAACGGCAAACATGAGAATATTTGAAGATGAAAACGGCAAGATGAATCTGTCACTTCTTGATACTGACGGAGCATGCCTTGTGATTTCGCAGTTTACGCTTTGTGCAGATTGCAAAAAAGGTAACAGACCGTCATTTATCGGTGCAGCAAAGCCTGATGAAGCAAACAGCTTATATGAATATTTTATGGAAAAATTAAAAGAAAACGGAGTTAAAAAAGTTGAAAGCGGTTCATTCGGAGCAGATATGAAAGTAACCCTTCTCAATGACGGCCCCGTAACGATTATTCTTGATTCAGAAGTGATAAAACCAAAAGGGTGACGCAAAATGAAAATAACACAATTTACTGTAGGCGAAATGGGCGTTAACTGTTACGTGCTTGAAAATGAAGAAACGGGCGAAGGTGCAGTTGTTGACCCGGGCAGATTTACAGAAGAGGTACAGCAGGAAGTTAAAAAACTTAAAAAAGTAAAATATATTCTGCTTACTCACGGACATTTTGACCATATGTGGGAAGTGAAAAAAGCCAAGGATATAACAGGTGCTTCCATCGTTATAAGCCACGAGGATGCCGAATGTCTTACGGGCCACACAAATAACCTTTATCAACATGTAGGTCAGGAGCCTGAATGGATTAAAGCTGACATTCTGGTGGGTGAAGGCGATGAACTTTTCCTTGGTGATGAAAAAATAAAGGTTATGCTCACACCCGGACATTCTCCCGGCTCTGTGTGTTATATGATGGAAGAAGCAGGCGCAATTCTTACAGGTGATACGCTTTTCTGCCTTACCTGCGGAAGAGTTGATATGGAAGGCGGAGACCCTGCAGCAATGCTTAAATCACTTCAGCGTCTTAAAGATATTGAAGGCGATTATGATGTTTACCCCGGTCATAACAGAGCAACAACCTTACAGCAGGAAAAAGTAAGAAACAGATATTTAAAGAGGGATTTAAGTCAATGGTATTGGTAAATAAAGGTCATAGCTTTAATTATGAAACCGAAAATCTCTGCCGTGTTTTCTTCCCTCTTGAAAAGATAGAAGTTTTAAGTGAAGAAAAAGAAAGCGACAGAAAAATTATTACCGAAAAAATAAATAACAGAATCAGAGTGACAATCTGTTTCGGAAATGAAGAAAAAATGCTTGAAAAAGTATTGGAAGATGATGACGATTCCGAGCTTGAAATTGCAACGCTTCTGTTTAAACTTCTGTGCGAAGAAACTTCCTATGTTCCTCAGTGGGGATTGTTGACAGGTGTAAGACCCTCAAAGCTTATGCTCAGACTTATTGAGGACACAGACGAAGAAAAAGCAGAAAAATATTTTAAAGAAAAATTACTTGTAAGTGATAAAAAAACTTCCCTTGCAATGAGCGTTGCAAAATGCGAAGAAAAAATTATTTCACGTTCAGAACCCGAATCATTCAGCTTATATATTTCTATTCCTTTTTGTCCCACAAGATGTAACTATTGTTCTTTTGTGTCCCATTCCATAGAAAAAACAAAAAAACTGATAAAGCCTTACGTTGAAAATCTCTGCGAAGAAATCAGGCTTACGGGAAAAATCGCAAAAGACCTGAATCTTAAGCTTGAAACAGTTTATTTCGGCGGCGGTACACCGACAACCCTTGAAGCGGCAGAGCTTGAAAAATTACTTACGGCAGTGAAAGAAAACTTTGACCTTTCAACTTGCTTTGAATATACTGTTGAAGCAGGAAGACCTGATACTGTAACACGTGAAAAATTAGACACGCTGAAATCAAACAATGTTACAAGAATCAGCATAAATCCGCAGACCTTCAACGACAAAGTCCTTGAAAATATCGGCAGACGTCATACCGCTGAAGAAACGATAAACGCTTTTAAAATGTCAAGAGAAGCAGGTTTTGATAACATAAATATGGACCTGATTGCAGGTCTGTCAAGCGATACGGCAGAAAGCTTTTCGGAAACCCTTGATATTATAAATGAGCTTTCGCCTGAAAATGTAACTGTTCATACTTTAGCTCTCAAGCGTTCATCATACCTTGCGGGGGATACAAGCGGAATGTCTGACGGATTGCTTGCTAATGAGATGATAAACCTGTCTCATGAAAAGTTGAATTCCTACATACCTTATTACATGTACCGTCAGAGTAAATCGCTGGGAAACCTGGAAAATGTGGGATGGTGCAAGAAGGGGTATGAATGTGCATATAATATCTTTATGATGGAAGAATGCCATACAATTCTTGCCTGCGGGGCTGGTGCTGTTACAAAGCTTAAAGACCCCGATTCAAATGCGATTGAAAGAATTTTTAATTTCAAATATCCGTATGAATATAATGACAGACTCAATGAACTGTTTGAAAGAAAACAGAGAATTTACGAATTTTACAGGTCGAGGTGATTTCTTGTCAAACATTAATAATGAACTCGGATTTATTGTAGAAAATGCCCTGAATAATAAAGAAAATCTGATTGAAAAATCAGAAACAAGATATAAAAATATTATTGAAAACATTGCCGAAAAAATCAATAATGACAGCAGTAAGAAAATTGTAATGCTCGCAGGTCCGAGCGGCTCGGGTAAAACAACCACTGCAGGCAAAATCAAAGAAAAGCTTGCATCTTACGGGCATAAGGCATATACGGTAAGCCTTGATGATTTTTACAAAAATATCGGTGAAGGCCCGAAAAATGAAGACGGCACTTATGATTTTGAATCGGTAGATTCCCTTGACCTTGAGCTGATTCACAAATGTCTTCAGGAGCTGATAACTTCATCAAAAAGCGAACTGCCTCTTTTTGATTTTATGACGGGCAGAAGAAAAGCAGAAAAGAATGTAATTACACTCCAGAAAGACGATGTTATTATTGTTGAGGGTCTGCATGCTCTCAATCCGGCAATCACAGATACTTTGCCTAATGAAAATCTTTTTAAGATTTATATAAGTGTTTCATCAAGAATTTATGACGGCGAAAAAATTGTGCTCAATAAAAGGAATCTGCGTTTTATCCGCAGAATGGTAAGGGATTTCCAATTCAGAAACAGCCCTGTTGAACATACTTATTCCTTGTGGCCGAAAGTAATGAAAGGCGAAGATAAATATCTCTTCCCGTTTAAAAACAACGCAGATGTAACGGTGAATTCTATTCACATTTACGAGCCTTGTGCCATGAAAACTCAGGCAATTGAGTTGCTTTCAGGCGTTGAAAAGTCAAGCGAAAATTATGAAAGCGCACAGAGGCTTATATCTGCACTCAATAAATTTCCGACTATTGAAAAAAATCTTGTACCTCAGGATTCTTTATTAAGAGAATTTCTCGGAAGATAGGATGGTGAATTGATTGGAACAAGTTGAAAAGAAACAAACGATGCTCAACGGTGCGTTGGTTCTGATGATTGCTACGGCTATCGGCTCAATTATCGGCGCGCTTTACAAGCTGCCGCTTACAGCCCTTATCGGCGAAGTAGGACGCGGATATTTTGCATCTGCTTATCAGATTTATGTGCCGATTTATGCTATTTCAATGGGCGGTCTGCCTGTTGCGGTGTCAAAGCTTGTAAGTGAATATTTTGCATCAAACAGATATCGCGATGCGCTGAATGTAAAGAATATTGCAGGCAAGATGTTCCTTGTAACAGGTGCTGCAGGCACTGTTTTGCTGATGCTTCTTGCTTATCCCTATTCTGCCCTGATTTGTGAAAAACCGCAGACAGTCTGGAGTATTCTTGCAATTGCGCCGTCAATCTTCATCTGTTGCCTTATGTCCACTTACCGCGGATACTATGAAGGCTCACGTAATATGGTGCCTACCGCGATTTCAGAAGTTGTTGAAAATATTGCACGCCTTGTTATCGGTCTTGCACTTTCCTACATAGTAATGCATTTCGGCATGAAGGATTTTCATGAAACAAAAACTGTGCTGGGAAAGGTTGTGGAAAGTGAAAGTGAGGCACTCAGCCGGCTTTATCCTTTAGCAGCTGCAGCGGCGATTATGGGCGTTACCATAGGTACCCTTCTTGCTTTTCTGTACATGCACATACGCTTTAAACTGCGCGGACCGGGTATAACACGTATTCAGTATGTAAATTCGATTCCCGCACAGCCGAAATCGGCAACTGCAAAAAGATTGATTACACTTGCAATACCTATGGTTATAAGCTCGCTTGTTCTTAATATTTCCAATCTTATCGATGCTGCTCTTATTCAGAAATGCCTCGCATTCGCACTTGAGAAAGATTATAATATGATTTATAATATGTATAAAGAATCTCTCGTAGCATCAGGCACTCTTATTGAAGATACAAAAACTTACCTTTACGGTTGCTATTTCGCATCCCAGGATTTAAGAAATATAATACCGTCAATTACTATGTCGCTGGGCGTCAGCGCAATTCCCGCGCTTTCTGCGGCATACGCACTCAAGGACAAAAAAACGCAGAAAGTCACAATTGAATCTGTTCTGCGAATCACATCCATTATTGCTTTGCCTGCAGGTTTCGGCATGGGTGTGCTTTCAGAGCCTATTCTCACTCTTTTCTACGGCGGAACAAATTCGCAGAATCTGATTCCCATTGCAGCTCCCATTATGGCGGCATGCAATTACGCAACATTCATTTTTGCACTTTCTTCACCCATTACCAATATGCTTCAGGCAATCGGCAGAGCAGACGTGCCTGTAAAGAGTCTTCTTATCGGCTCGGTTGCAAAAATTGTATTAGATATAATTTTCGTAAGTAATCCGAAATATAATATCAAAGGCGCAGTTCTCGGAACGGTGGTTTGTTATGCTTTTATTATCGTGACAAACCTTGTGGCTTTACTGAAGCTTGCAAAGGTGAGAATAAATTTTGTTTCCGTTTTCTTCAAGCCGTTTGTCTGCGCTGCACTCAGTGCATTTGTGGGTTACATGGCTTATGTAGGCATTGAGCACTTCTTCCCCGTATCAGATTTTTCAACAAGAATCAACGGTTCTACCATTTCATGCATCATTTCGGTGTTGATAATTATGGTAGTATATCTAATTTCCATGCTTTTAATACGCGGATTATCGGAAGATGATATAAAAATGCTCCCAAAAGGAGAAAAAATTGCAAAAATGCTTGAAAAATATAAACTTTTAGGTTAAAATAGTCTTTGCATTAATGGGAGGACGTAAAAATGACAGATTCTTTTGAGTTTAAAGATAAGTATGATTTTTATGACCTTGTCAGAATTATGAAGGCTTTGAGAGGCGAAGGCGGTTGCCCGTGGGATGCACAGCAGACTCACGAAAGCATCAAGAAAAACTTTATTGAGGAAACTTATGAAGTTATCGAAGCCATAAATAAGAAAGACCCCGAACTCCTTTGTGAAGAATTGGGAGATGTGCTTTTGCAGGTTGTTTTCCATGCAGAAATGGAAAGCGAGAGCAATGTTTTTTCTGTTGATGAAGTAACTGACGGAATCTGCAAAAAGCTTATTGAACGCCATCCTCACGTTTTCGGCGAAATAAAAGTTGACGGCGTGGATGATGTGCTGAGCAACTGGGACACAATCAAAAGAAACACAAAGGGTCAGAAAACCCAATCCCAGGCAATGCAGTCAATTCCCCGTGAGCTGCCTGCTCTTATGAGAAGCACAAAAACTCAGGAAAAGGCTAAAAAAGCAGGTTTCGATTGGGATAACATTGACGATGTTTTTTCAAAGCTTGATGAAGAAATTGCAGAGCTTAAAAATGCATATAAATCAGGCGTGAAAAAGGACATTGAAGAAGAATTGGGAGATGTGCTTTTCAGCACAGTAAATCTGTCAAGATTTCTGAAATGTGATGCAGAGGAAGCACTTACGTCATCGTGCGATAAGTTTATTTCCCGTTATACAAAGGTTGAAAACCTTGCAAAAGAACGTGGCATAAACATGAAAGAGAGTTCTCTCGAGGAGCTTGATAAGCTCTGGGATGAAGTCAAAGAGGATTGTAACATCAGTATGTAAAGATGTTTCAAAATAAATAAAAAAAATAATTGGAGGAAAAAGCAAATGAATAAGACAGAATTAGTAGCAGCAGTTGCAGAAAAAGGATTTTCAAAGAAAGATGCAGAAAAAGCAGTAGCAGCAGTTTTCGGTTCAATCGAAGAAGCTCTCAAAGCAGGCGACAAAGTTCAGCTTATCGGTTTCGGTACATTTGAAGTTCGTGAACGTGCAGCAAAACAGGGTCGTAACCCCAGAACAGGCGAAACAATGATGTTCGAAGCATCAAAAGTTCCCGCATTCAAAGCTGGTGCAGCTCTTAAAGCAGCAGTTAAATAAGTTTAATTTAACTTTTGAGGGGGGCAACGTTTGTTGTCCCCCTTAGCTTTTAAAAGGAGTAAAAAATGAGACTCGACAAATATCT
Source organism: Clostridia bacterium (assembly GCA_017935325.1). GTDB lineage: Bacteria > Bacillota > Clostridia > Oscillospirales > Acutalibacteraceae > SIG575. The sequence continues at coordinate 20,497 of JAGBHV010000079.1, read as the reverse complement.
TAAGGTGTCACGCCTTATTAAAAGACGTACGGTGGCAAATGAGGTTTGCGATGCAAAGCACGTTACCGTAAACGGAAAAATTGCAAGAGCATCATATGACGTGAAAGTCGGCGATATTATTGAAATTCAGATGGGTGCGAATCTTACAAAGGCAGAGGTTCTCGCTGTTACGGAACACGCAACTAAAAATGATGCATCGCTGATGTACAAAATTATTAATAACTGAATAAAAAATCTCCTTGAGAATATATTTATACATGTAGTATATTCTGAGGAGGTTTTTGTTTATGGATGAAAAAAGAATAAAAATGCCGCATAATCTTGTTATGGAAGACAGAAGAACCTTATCTATAACAGGGGTCAGCGACGTTGACAGCTTTGATGAAAGCACAATAATTGTTTTTACCGATTTAGGTGAACTTACTGTAAGAGGGGAAGACCTTCACATAAAAAATTTAAATATTGAAGCCGGGGAAGTGTCCCTTGACGGCAGTATATCATCCCTTACATATGCAGATAATGCAGCAAAACAGACAGGCTTCTTTTCAAGAGTTTTCAGGTGATTGAAGATGTATCTTGATACCATAGGTGAGCAAATCAGGATTTTTCTTTATTCCTGCGGTTTCGGGTTTGTGCTGGGATTTGTTTTTGATATATCCGAATTCATCGGTGAATTTCTGCCGAAAAAAAGAAGTGTCACCGTAACAAGAGACGTAATTTATATGGTTATAATTACATTTGCCACCTTCCTTTTCAATCTTGCGGCAGATAACGGAAACTTTAAATTTTATATTTATGCGGCTTTTGCTGCAGGCTGGTTTGTTTATTATTTTTCGGTTGCGGGCTTCAGCAGACGTGTGCGTTTTACCGTTTCATCTTTTTTTAAAAGCTTTTTTAAAGGAATAAAACTCAGGAGAAAGAAAAAAACGCAAAAAAAATCAAAAAAAAGTAAAATTTCCTCTGATTTACTATTGCAAGATGAGGATTTGTTGTTGTATAATAAAAAAGATAATTCACAGCAGAAAGGAAGTAAGGCAGACAATGGCGGGAAAGTTCTTTGAAAAAAGAAGTTTTATTCTTATTGTTGCTACAATTGCGTTTATCTGCTTTTCTGCAGTGTTGCTGATAACTCTTTCAAACAAGGCAAATGAAAAGAAAGAAGAGTTTGCCCGTGTTTCTCAGGAGCTTGCCGAAAAGAATGAGGAAAACTCAAAGCTTGAGCAGGAGCTTAAAAACGGCATCAGCGAGGAAGAAAAAGAGTATATCGCACGCAATGAATTAGGTTATATTTTGCCCGGCGAACGCGTTTATGCAGATGCGTCCTGAGGCGGATTTAATAATAAGTAAAATCTTTTTTCGGAGGAAGACAGTTAACTTATGCAGTTAGAAATCGGAACAATCTGCGACGGCAAAGTCAGCGGAATTACAAATTTCGGAGCATTTATTTCTTTGCCCGGCGGAAAAACAGGAATGGTACATATCTCTGAAGTATCAAACAAATTCATCAAAGACATCAGAGAAGTTCTCACGGAAGATCAGGACGTGAAGGTAAAGGTTATTGCTATCGGTGATGACGGTAAAATAAGCCTTTCTATCAAGCAGACAGAAAAGCAGGAAGAAAGACCCAAAAGACCAAGACCGCCGAGAAATGCTGACGTTTGGCAGGGCAACAAGAGCGAAGCTAAAGAAAGCTTATCTTTTGAGGACATGATGGCTAAATTCAAGCAGGTCAGCGATGAAAAAATGACAGACCTTAAACGTTCTAAAGAATCAAAACACGGCGGATTTTCAAGAGGTGCCAGAAAAGGTCAGAATGTCTGATTACTTTTTGCAGATAATATAATCGAAAGGAAGTATATAAAATGGAATTTGTAAACAAAGAAATGCTTATCGGCGATATTCTTGATAAAGAACCCGGCACAGCACAGTTTTTCCTGGCAATGGGAATGCACTGCCTCGGCTGTCCTTCAGCAAGAGGCGAAAGCATTGAGCAGGCTTGCATGGTGCACGGAACAGATGCAGATGAGCTTGTAAAAAATATAAACGATTTTTTGGCAAATAAATAAGTTTTATATTTCTGACCGTATCTTCTGATACGGTCTGTTTTTTTACTTGAACATAAAATGTTTTTGTGATATAATAAATTATCTGTATTCAAGGTGGGAAAGTATGGAAAATTCAGCTTATAAAACTGAATATTTAGGCGGTGGGATTACTGCAGTTGTGTCAGAGGATCATACTTTCGGCACTGATGCGGTGTTGCTGTCGTCTTTTTCTTCAGCCAAACGCAAAGATATCTGCTGCGACCTGGGCACGGGATGCGGAATTATTCCGCTTTTATTGCTGCGTGAAGATGTAGGTGAGCGTATAACTGCAGTTGAAATCCAGAAAAATGCCTGTGAGCTTGTTGAAGAGGCGATAAAGCTTAACCATCTTGAGGAAAAGCTTGAAATTATAAATTGCGATTTGCGTGATTTTGCGAAAAATCTGCCCATGGGCAAATTCTCTTTAGTTACTTTCAATCCGCCATATTTCTCTAAAGATTCAGGTCAGTCAAGTCCGAATCTCAGCACGAGGATTGCAAGGCATGAAATAATGTCTGATATTTTTGAGGGTGCAAAATGTGCCTCATACATACTTAAATATGGCGGCAGGTTCTGCATCTGCCACAGACCTGAAAGACTCTGCGACGTTTTTCAGGCGATGAGGGAGAATAATATCGAACCCAAACGCATGGCTTTTTGCACAAGGCAGAAAGGAATGAAGCCGTTCCTTGTGCTGGTAGAAGGCAAAAAGGGTGGCAAATGCGGCTTGAAGGTTGAGGATGAAATTGTTCTGACCGACGGTGAAGGAACATACCTTGACGGTATTTACGGAGATTATGAGGTGACTTGAAAATGGGAAAACTTTATGTTGTGGGAACTCCCATAGGCAACCTCGGTGACTTTTCGCCGAGAGCAGTCAGAACGCTTGAAGAATGCGACTTTATTGCAGCTGAGGATACACGTGTTACTCTTAAAATTCTTAACCATTTTTCAATAAAGAAGCAGATGGTAAGTTATTTTGAGCATAACCGCACTGAACAGGGTGAAAAAATTATAGCAAGACTTCTGTCGGGAGAAGTCTGTGCGTTGGTAACTGATGCAGGAATGCCTGCGATTTCTGACCCCGGTGAAGACCTTGTAAGAGCGTGCCATGAAAATAATATTGAAGTTGAATCTGTGCCGGGGCCCTGTGCATTTTCAACTGCACTTGCAATTTCCGGAATGCCCAGCGGAAGATTTACTTTTGAAGGATTTCTGAGTGTTACGAAGAATTCAAGGCGTGAGCATCTGCTGTCGCTTAAAGATGAAAAAAGGACAATGATTTTCTATGAAGCACCCCATAAGCTTGCGGCAACGTTAAAGGATATGTACGAAAATTTCGGGGACAGAAACATTGCAATTGTAAGGGAGCTTACAAAAATTCACGAAGAAGTTATCAGAACTACTTTTTCCGAAGCGGTAAAACTTTACGGTGACGGCGGCATAAAAGGCGAAATTGTGCTGATAATTGAAGGAAAAAAAGAAGAGAAAAAGGAAATAACACTTGAAGAAGCAGTGGAAATCGCCCGCAAAAAAATGAGCGAGGGGTTTTCGAAGAATGAGAGTGCAAAGCTTGCCGCAAAGATGACGGGCATAAAAAAAGGCGACATTTACGCGATTATAAGTTCAACCGGCTTGCGAGAGGAATGATTAAATGAAAAAATTTAAATTTATTATAATTTTAGTTTTTTTATTATTAATTGTTGCTAATACAGTATTATCGCAAACTGATTATGCAAATCTTTCAATAGTACCGGGGGATAATAGTTATATTTTGCTTAATGATTCACAAAAGTATTGCTATATGAGGTATTATGGTTGCGAGTATAAAGCAGATTTGCATATAAGAGAAGGTAAAAACTTTTTCTTATCTCTTTTTAAACAGGGATTTAAAGCTTTTAGCAAGGACTCTGAAAGAAATTATTTATTTTGTGAGCAAGGCGGTTTTGGTGTACATCTTTATGGTCTTTATATCAGAGAGGATTCTATGGATGATTTACTTAAGCCGACACCTGAAAATATATACAAGATTATTGTATTCAATTCTGACGGCAATGAGGTTTTGTCATTTAATTCGGAAAACGAAGAAGCTTTCGGTTGGTTTATAGAAAACTATGAAAACGAGCTTAACAATTATTTTTTTCCGAACAAAGTTAAAGATGAAGATGTTTATAATGAGGAATATGAAATTAATATAGAATATCAAAATGGAGAGATTACTCGTTTTTTGAGATGTATCGACGAGGATGCCTTTAAAATTATGAGAAAGACAGTAGACGGTCAGCGTGAAAACTGACCTTGACAACGGAGGAATAAAAAATGCAGGGTTTTATTGATTATTTCAGGCAATATTGGTATCTTTTTGTGATTTTTGTTGTTGCTTTTATTGCGATGCTTTTCATGTTTAAAAAAGCAGGTGCTGCATTGGCTAAAACAAAAGCAGAAAAAGAAAAGCTGATGAAAAAGCTTGACCATATGAAGATGATAAGAGAAACTTATTCTGACCTGACGGAAGAAAAAATTCTTTCTGACAAAACCGAATATCTTCTTGAAGGTGTGGCGGATAATATTCAGCTTCGTCTTGAAAAAAACGAGAATATGAATGATGAATTTGAAAAACTCAATGAGGAAGAAAAACTGATGTATGCCCTTCATTATTTTCTCGATGAAGCTGCAACGGATGCATCGGCATTTTTCAGGCAGTACACAAAGCCGCTGACTCCTTATGCACTTTCTGCATGTGAAATAATTGCCGATAAAGAAACGTTGGATTCGATAAAAAAACTGTACGATGCATATGATGAGGACAATGAAACAGAGTCTGTGATTGAAGAAAAAATCAAAGAGCTTGACGGCAGTATCAGGCAGACACTTGATATTACGCAAGCTAAAATGAAAGCGGCAGAATTCATAAAACAAAATGCAGGTAAATTTGTGTGAGAATTCACAGAATATTTATAACATAACAAAGAGAATGTACATTTTTCTGTTGATTAAAACAGCGAAATGATGTATAATTAAATTTATGTACAAAAGATGGGAGGAATACTTTTGGACGAAAATAAAGAAAAAGAACTGCTCGAGGGTGATGTTGAAAAAAACGATACTCTTACAGAGCAGGAAAAGGATGAAGTAAGCGAAATCCTTGAAAATTTAAAGAAATCAAAAAGTGACAGCGAAAATCAGGTAGTAACTGATTGGGACGGTCTGGCACAGGTAGGAAATACCGACGAGGATATTGTCGCTGAAGAAACAGTCAAAAAGGAAGAAAACGCGGAAACAGATGAAGAAGATGAAGAAGACATCAGCGATGCAATAGAAGATGAACTCTGCATCAATTGCGGTAAAAGAAAAAGATATACAGAGCTTGATGAAGACTATCCTTACTGCAAGTCCTGCCGTGAGAAAATGAAGAAAACCCGCATGAATGCGTGGGGTGTTCTGAATTTACTGTTTATAATTGCTATGGCATTTGTTGCTGTAGTATGGGGCGCTTACGCCGCCGGTGTTGCAATCCCTGTAATAAAAGGCGATAAATACATGAGAGAGGGTAACTACTATTCAGCTCTTGCCTGTTATCAGGAAGCTGTTTCCTCTGTTGAATCGCTTAATTCAGAAACTACCGGTACGGAAGCTGATTTCGATGCAGGTAACAGAACCTATGCAAGAATCATTAAAGCTTATTATAACATCGGTTCTCTTGTATCAGCTCAGGATTATGTATCTGTGCTCAAAGAAGCAGGCGCATTGGAAATGCCGAGATATGCTGATATGAAAAAATACAGCGATGTTTTGTCAGGTATGGCTGACACATGCACAGCAATCCAGACCAAATATCAGAATTTGTTTATGGAACTGAATTATGCAACGGAGAAAAAGGATATTTCTGATATCAGGAAAGAACTTGCAGAAATTGACAAGTTTAAAGCTGATAAGAAATATAATAAATACGCAGTAGCATATATGCAGGTATATCTCTGCCAGTATGTTGAAAATTCGGAAGCTGAACAGATTAAGTATCTTCTTGAATTAAAAGAGGGCGGTAAGGATTATGAGGCAATCTGGGCTTCACAGCTTTGCATGCTCTACCTTGATGAAGGTAAGTTTGATGAGGTTGAAAAAATCTGTAACGATATCATCAAAGCTTCACCTGAAAGCGTTGAATTCTACCAGTATCTTATGAAGATACAGATTAAGAAAAACAACCCTGAAAAAGCTCTTGAAATTTATAAAAAGGCTGAAACTACGGTAAACGGAATTTACTATTCAACAGAACCGCTTTCAATGCCTTACACATTGCTTACAGAAAAGGCAGTCTGCCATGCTCTTATGGGAGATAAGGAAGAAGCACTCAACGCAATTGAAGAATCCTTCGGCTTAAACCTTGACATTCACAGCGCAAACATTTACGCTCTGCTTCATTACGAATATCACGTAAAAGGAACTAAACCTTCCGAAAAAGACGGCGAAAAAGTTTACGACAGCAAAGATAACGGCTACGATATAGTTATGGGCATCTTTGAAAGTAACGGCATTTCAGTTAACGAAGATGTAAAAGCGGCAATGGAAGGCAAGAAAACGCTTGAAGACGTATTAGTCAAAGGGGAGGCTTATCTGAAATGAGATACATTAACGCAATAATTAAAATTCTCACATTTCCGGGTTCATTGCTTAAAGGCTTCTGGGAGCAGTTACTTTGTAAGTTTTTCGGTGTTCCTGTTGAGAATAAAAAATATTTACAGTTCAACGAGATGGCAGGCCATGTTGAACATGAGCCTGTTTCAGGTAACAAAAGTTTCTGGTTCTGCTTTGTTTCGGGATTTATGGTGTTCATTACAGGTCTTATTTTTGCTGTTCCTGCATTTCTGAATATCTGTTTCCTTGATGTTACAAGCTCAACCTTGAAAATTGTAAGCCTTATCTGCCTTTATATGGCAGTAGCTATGTTTACAAACCTTTTCCCTTCAATCGAGGATGCTCTTATGATGTGGGAAAAATATAAAGAAATGGGTAAATCCGCAAAAATTATTTTTGCTCCCGGAGCAGCAATAATGTATGTGGGCGCTTATGCAGAAAATATGGGTATTACATTTTTAACAAATGCAGCTCTTGCAGCAGCAATGCTGTTATTATAAAAGGCAATATCTGAGAAAATATGAGGTGGTAAAATGACAGGAGATTTTAAAGCGGATAAAATCATGTTTCTGATTGCCGCGGCAGTTATTGTATTCGTAATTGCACAGTCAGTATTCTTTATTGTTAAGTCCTGGAAACGTGCGAAAGAATTGGGTATTTCAGAAAGCACCCTTAAGAGCACAGTTTCTTCAAGTGCACTTTTCACAGTTGCACCTGCAATTTCAATTCTTGCAACAGTTTTTGTGCTTGCAAACGCATTGGGCATTGTTCTTCCCTGGATAAGACTTTCCGTTATCGGTAACTTAGCATATGAAACAACAGCAGCACAGACAACTCTTGACTATTGGGGTATTGCCCTTAACAAAGCAGTTGAAGACCCGCAGCAGTTTGCGACAATTACAGTTGCAATGACAGTGGGCAGTATTGCTCCCTTGATTTTGATTCCCTTCCTTTGCAAATTTCTCCAGAAAAAAGTGGGCTTTGCAATGAACAAAGAAAGCGAGAAAGATAAAGCTGAAAATGACGGAGATTCATCAAAAAAGAAAACAAACCTTGGTGATGTTATTTCAGCATCAGCATTTATCGGTATTGTTTCTGCTTTCGTTGCACGTGAAATCAACGGCAGAACAGTTGCAACAACAAACAGACTTGATGCACTCGGCAACAGTATTGTAAATGCAGACGGTACTATTGAAAAAGTGAAGAATATCACAGGCTCTGCAGGTGTTGTTTCAATCCTTGTTCTTATCTGTTCAATGATTTTCATGACAGTACTTACAATTGTCTGCAAAAAGTTCAAATTGTCAAAGCTTGAACCCTTCATTATGCCTATAGCAATGTTTGCGGCAATGGGAATGGCAATTTTGTTTATGAATGTTCTTCCCGAATCAGTTTCAGGTCTTACATGGTATGAAATAGGAGCGGAGGTGTAATAAAATGGCTAAAGATAAAAAGTATATGAGTCCCCGTGAAAAAGATTATTTTGATAAAGTTCACAGATGGGGTATTACGTGGACAATCGGTGCTATTTTAATGCTTCTGAGTGTGCCTGTTCTTGTTTGTGCAAAGTTGGGCGTTCTTCCTGACGGTGCTGCGCTCAAGCAGGTTTTACCTCAGCTTATGACACTTTATTGGCTTACAGCTATTGCTGAAGTTATTGCTTATGTTCCCATGCTTGGTGCAGGCGGTACATACCTTTCATTCGTTACAGGTAACATTTCAAACCTTAAGCTTCCCGTTGGTCTTAATGCAATGAATAGTGCAAAGGTAAAAGCAAATACTGAAGAAGGCGAAGTGATTGCTACAATCGCCATCGGCGTATCTGCTATTGTTACAACAGTCATTATTGCAGCAGGTGTTGTTATTTTCTCACTGTTTGTAGGTCCCGAAGTTCTTCAGGCTCCCTCAATCAAACCTGCATTTGACTATGTTCTTCCCGCATTGTTCGGTGCTCTTGCAGCAAGTTACTTTGAAAAATATTGGAAACTTGTTATTGTTGCAGTACTTGTTGGTGTGATTGTACTTATTTTCTCACCTGCAATGGGTGTTGGTACACTTATGTTTATCACAATCGTTGCAGCACTTGCAGCAGGCTTCGGTATGTATAAGCTCAAATGGCTTTGATAGGGTGATTTAAGCATGATTAAAATTTCTCCCTCAATGCTTTCCTGCGATTTTTCAAGAATCGGTGAGGAAGCGGAGGAAATAGCATCTTCAGGGGCAGATATGCTCCACCTTGATGTAATGGACGGTCATTTTGTGCCGAACATTACATTCGGCGCTCCCGTTATAAAATCTATAAGAAACACAAGCAACATTGTTTTTGATGTTCACCTGATGATTTCAGACCCGTTGAAATACGCGGAAGATTTTGTAAAAGCAGGGGCTGATATAATCACTTTCCACATTGAAAGTGACAGTAACACAAAAGAAACAATTGAAAAAATCAAGTCGCTTTCCTGCAAGGTAGGTTTGAGTGTTAAACCGAAAACTCCTATAGAAGAAGTTTTTCCTTACCTTGAAGATGTTGATATGGTGCTTGTTATGACTGTTGAACCGGGTTTCGGCGGACAGAGCTTCATGCATGATCAGATGGAGAAAATCTCACGTCTTAAAATGAAGCTTGCAGAAATGAATAAAACCATCGACATTCAGGTCGATGGCGGAATTAATGAAGAAACCGTGTCAATTGCATCAAAAGCGGGAGCTAACGTTTTTGTTGCAGGCAGTGCCGTGTTCGGCGGCGACTATGAAGAAAGAATTTCAACTCTTCGCAGTAACGCAACCACTGTGTAATTCGTAGTCACAATTCTCAATGGTTACCGATGCCGAAGTTTGAAGATTTCAGATGCCAATGTTCTTTAGTTATCTCTGCTGCGAGTTTACCCTCGCGGCAGGGATGAGAATATTCGTTGAATCCGATTTTTGTAATCAATCTTTCATCAAGCGGCGTAATAAGGCGGAATTTTCCGCTGCCGTCTGAGTATAAATCACCTATAGGTGTGTTATCCTTTAATAATGATAATAAATCGATGACATTGTCGATGTTGTCAAATTCAAATACCTCTTCGTCTTGTGAAATAACGGTTTTTAAACGGGATGAAGCGTCGTTAACCGTAAAAAATATCACGCAACCGCCTTTGTCAAGGGGGATTGTTTCAATTGTGAGCTTTCCTGACGGGTCAATGTCACGCCCCAGTTCATGACGGGCTTTGTCAAGAATAGTCCATATGACACGTCTTGTTTCAATGTTTGAATAATCCATGCTTTCATATGTAATATCAAGTTCAAGCATATCGTCACGGGAAAGTTCCACAATGATTTTAGCTTTATTCGGTGAATTGATTTTCATTTCAGTTACCTCACTTGTTAATAACTTCTTAATATTATAATATACTTTCATTGCTTGTTCTGCAATGCAAAATTTATGGAAATTTATTATCTTCCGGGGAGGGGATAATTATGGCAGGCAAAAAAGATAATATGCCTACTCTCAGCAAAAACAGAAAAAGTTTTTACGATTTTCGCAAGGACTATCCCGGAAACGCATACACACAGATGCGTCAGAAAGAAAACAGCGAAATATATGATACAAAAGGAAAAATAAAATTAGCTCTTGCCGTTTTAGGTATAGTACTTTTATTTTTACTTGCGTATTTTTTAACATATACACTTTTGGAAATTTCACATCAACCGATAGGATGAGTCAGATTGCATATACCTTATAATTCAAGAAAAGATTATCATAAAAGTAATTTCGGAGCAGTTGAAGAAGGCTCAACAGTAGTTTTCAGAATTGTTATGCCGAGAAATTTTTCGGTTTCTGCGGCATTCTTTGCCATCAGAGAAGAATTCAGCCATACAAAAAAGCTCATTTCAATGCAATGGGAAAGAATGCAGGGCGATAACGAAGAATGGTGGAGAGTTGAATTCACTCCTGAAACAGCAGGTTTATATTTTTATCATTTTGAATATGACACTCCATATGGCAGGAGTGTCATTCTTCTTCAGAAGGATGGTTGCGGATATATCAATTCGTCGGGTCGTGATTGGCAGATGACCGTTTATCAGAAGGGATTTGAGTGTCCAGATAAATTCAAAGGCGGAATCATTTATCAGATTTTCCCCGACAGATTTGCCTTTTCGGGAAAAGAGAAAAAGGGTATTCCCGATTACAGAGTTTTAAGAACCGACCGCGAAAACGAGCCTTATTGGCGTCCTGATGAAAAGGGGATTACTCTCAATAACGATTTTTTCGGCGGTGACCTTGAGGGAATACGCGGAAAGCTGGATTATCTGAAAAGTCTAGGAGTCAGCTGCATTTATCTGAATCCGATTTTCAGGGCACATTCAAACCACCGTTATGATACGGGGGATTATCTTTCGATTGACCCTCTGCTGGGTGACGAAAAGGATTTTGAAAATCTGTGCCGTGATGCAAAAGAAAAAGGCATTTCCATAATTCTTGACGGTGTTTTCAGCCATACAGGTGATGACAGCGTTTATTTCAATAAGTACCTTAATTATGATTCTGTCGGCGCATACAATTCTCAGAATTCGCCATATTACAGTTGGTATAAATTCAGAAAATTCCCTGATGATTATGAAAGCTGGTGGGGAATCGATATTCTTCCTGAGGTGATGGAAGAAAATGAAGATTTTCTCCGATTCATAACGGGCGAGAACGGCGTTTTAAGAAAATGGATGAGGCTTGGTGCAGACGGCTGGCGGCTTGATGTTGCTGATGAATTGCCTGATGTATTTTTAGACAGATTGAGAAGTGCTGTGAAAGCAGAAAAAGAGGATGCGCTGATTCTCGGCGAAGTGTGGGAGGATGCATCAAACAAAGTCAGCTATTCAGTAAGAAGACGGTACCTTTTAGGAAAACAGCTGGACAGCGTGATGAATTATCCCTTTGCAGGAGCCATAATCAGATTTGTAAGAACAGGGGATACATCAAGCTTTTCCGAAACGGTTATGACCGTGCTTGAAAATTATCCGAAATGTGTTGTTGATGTGTTGATGAATCACATCGGCTCCCACGACACAATGAGAATAATCAACGCCCTTGCAGGCGAAAGTCTTGTGAATAAATCACGTGATTGGCAGTCGGGAAGAAAACTGAGTGAAGCAGATTATAAAAAAGGCATTTCCCTCGTGAAGCTTGCGTCTGTAATTCAGTACACTCTGCCCGGTATTCCGTCTGTTTATTATGGCGACGAAATCGGAATGCAGGGTTATGCTGACCCGTTCAACAGAGGCTGTTTCATTGAGGAAAATGCGGAAAAATCACTTCTTGAACATTACAGAAAATTAGGTGAAATCAGAAACGGAAATTCATGCTTCAAAGAGGGCAGCTTCAGATTTATCAGCTGCGAAAGAGCGTGTATTGCATATGTCAGAAGCGATGAAAAACAGGAGATTTTAGTAATCGCAAACAGAAATGAAACCGATATTGAATATTATCTGCACGAAGAATGGCATTATGCAGAAATTCTGCTCGGTGCAGAGAAATGCTCATATTTCGTAAAAGTGCCTGAAATGAGCGCTGTGGTTTTAAAAAGATGCAAATGATTTTCATTGACATAATTCGATATTTAGTGTATAATTATTATCCCAAAATATTGAAAGACTATGATTGAAAGGATATGATAATATGAATATTGCAGTAATTCTTGCAGGCGGCACAGGGAGCCGTATGGGTATGGTTGACAGACCCAAGCAGTTTATTGAAATTTACGGAAAACCCGTAGTTATCCATACGATTGAAGCTTTTGAAATCAACGAAAAAATCGATGCAATTTGCGTTATCTGCACAAAGGAATGGCAGGAAGATCTTTCAATCTGGATTAAAGAATACGATATACGTAAAGTGCGTTGGATAGGCAATGCAGGCAGAACACGTCAGGAATCATCTCTTAATGCTCTTGATGCAATCAAAGATGATGCAACAGGCGATGATATTATCATTATCCACGACTCTGCACGTCCGCTTATTTCACAGCGTATTATTAATGAAAATATCGAAAAGGCAACTCAATTCGGAGCTTGCGATACAGTAATTCCTGCGCAGGACACAGTTATACGTTCTCTTGACGGTGAACATCTTGATTCAATTCCTGCAAGACACGAGCTTTATCTCGGTCAGACTCCTCAGTCTTTTAAGTATTCCATCGTAAGAAAAGCATATGATGATTACTTCAGTAAACCCGAAAATGAACGTCCTGTTATGACTGATGACTGCGGTCTTGTTCTTGCAAGCGGAGTTGAAATCGGCATGGCAATGGGTGACAAGCTTAATATGAAGATGACAACTATGGAAGATTTGCTTCTTATCAAATCGATTATCAGAACTTCGAGGTGACAAAAAGTGTTTGTAAAAAGCTACAAAATTACTGAGCCCAAATGTTTTGAAATTTTTCTTGAAGATATAAATGAAGTTGATGTGCTTGTAAGACCTGAATATCTTGCAATCTGTAAAGCTGATATCAGGTATTATCTCGGTAACCGTGAAAGAACGGTGCTTAAAAGAAAATTTCCTATGAGCCTGGTGCATGAAGGCATCGGTGTTGTTGCACGCGACAAAAACCGAAATTTCAAACCGGGTCAGAGAGTTGTTATGGTACCGTGCGAAAAAGCTGAGTGTGACGGCACAAAATGCTCAAGCTGTGTAAGGTCCTATGATTATCTTCTTGATAATTATTGCCCGAAATCAAGCTTCCGTTCAAGCAATGCTGACGGTTTCAGCAAAGAAATGATTAATATGAAAACTGATTATCTTCTTCCGATTCCTGATTGTATCGGCGAAGAAGCAGTTTTTTCTGAATTGATTTCTGTAGGCTGTTGTGCTTTGAGAAGAGCAAATCTCTGGGGGAAAAAGGTTGAAGAAATTTCAGTCTGGGGCGACGGCATTATGGGCTATATAATTGCCCTTGTTGCTCATTACGGTCTTGGTGCAAAAGTGAATGTTATGGGCATTAACCGTGAAAAACTCAAAATGTTTGATTTTGCATCAACTTTTCTTGTGAATGACCTTTCTGCTTTACCTCAGACAGCTGTATGTATTGAGGCTGTGGGCGGTAATGCATCGGCTGATGCAATCAATCAGGCAATCGACTCTGTCTTCTCAGGCGGCACAATTATTCTTTGCGGTGTTGCAGGCGAAAATGCGCCGATTAACACCCGAATGATACTTGAAAAGGGCCTGACTCTTGTCGGTTCAACACGTTCAAATACAGGCGATTTTGCCAAAGCTTTGGAGTTGCTTGAAATCGATGAATTCAGAAAAAGAATTCTTCGTCTTATTGAGGGCGTTGATGTTGTTGATAATATCAGAAAGTATTATGAAGCTTTTGAAAATGCTTCACGCTCGGATTCTCTTGGAAAAAGAATCATAAAACTTGTTTTTTAGGAAGTGTTTTTATGAGTAGAATAAAGGATTTTATAAAAAGTTTTATAAAAAGTTTTCTTTATAAAAAGTTTTCGCCGTTTATTTTTAAATTGTATTCACGGAAACCCATTGATGAAAAATTGGTGATTTTTGCAGATTCTTCATCTGTTTTATTGCCTGACAATATGGTGGAAATTTATGAGAGATTAAATGCGCAGGGATATCATACCCGTGTTTTTCTCAAAAGAAAATCTTCACGCAAATGGTATAGAGATAAAATTTATGAAACTATAAATTCTTTCAGATTTACTAAATATTACGCACAGTGCAAGGTGCTGTTCCTGACAGACTATTATTATTACGCTTATGCTAATCAACCTCGTGAAAATCAGCAGGTTGTGCAGCTGTGGCATGGTTGCGGTGCATTTAAAAAATGGGGATATTCAACTGCTGACCTTGAATGGGGTGCTGATAAACAGGCACTTGAGGAATACCCCATTCACAATACTTACACATATGTTCCGGTTTCGTCAGAAAGCATAACAAAGTTTTATGCGGAAGCATTTAACTGCGATGAAAAAATCATCCGTGCTCACGGTGTGCCGAGAACAGACAAATATTTTGATGAAAAGTTTATCCGCGAATCAAACGAAAGCGTACGCGAAAAATATCCTGAAATTGCAGGCAGAAAGATTATCCTTTATTCGCCGACCTTCAGAGGTAAATCAAAGGGCAAAGCCGGTTTCACACAGATGCTTGATTTCCTTTATCTGAAAAAGCATCTGGCAAAGGAATATGTAATTCTGGTCAAGCTCCATCCGTTTGTAAAAAAAGGACTGAATCTTTCAAAAACCTTATCCGAGCTTTATGAGAATTTCGTTATCGACATTTCTTTAACCGTGCCGATTGATGAGGCAATGTGTGCTGCGGATATGGTTATTACCGATTATTCATCCTTGATTTTTGAATACGCGTTGCTTGGTCGCCCCATGATATTTTTTGCTTACGACCTTGAACAGTATGACAAAGAAAGAAGCTTTTATCTTGATTACAAAAGCTTTGTTCCCGGTGACATTGTTACCGACACAGAGGAATTATATCTTTCAATAAGAAAAAATGAAACAGATTTCGATTCAGGCAGAGTCGAAAGATTTAAAAATGAATTTATGAGTGCATGTGACGGACACAGCACCGACAGGATTTTAGAAACGATTTTTGAAGAAAGGGAAAATTAACAGATATGAACTCGTTTAAATCATTGTTTGATGAGGTCAAAAAAGAAATTCAGAAAAATCTGTCAGAGGCCGTTTTCAATGTATGGTTTGAAGAACTTGAGTTTGTTTCGTTTGACGGCACGGCAGTTACATTAACAATAGGTGAATTCAAAAGAAAAATTATTGAGCAGAAGTTTATGAATCTTCTCAACGATTCTTTTGTTAAAGTTGCAGGATTTGATGTTGAAATCAAATTCCTTGACAGCGAAAATAAACCTGAAAAATCACAGCAGGTCAGCACGCTTGAATCAAATGAAGATAAGGAAAGCACATTTGATACTTTCGTCGTAGGACCTTCTAATAAATTTGCTCATGCAGCGGCACTTGCTGTTTCTGTGAATCCGGGTGAAGTCAGCGAATACAACCCTCTTTTTATCTGGGGTAATTCAGGCCTCGGAAAAACTCACTTGCTTAATTCTATTGCAAGTGAAATAAAGAAAAACACTCCCGAGAGAAATATTCTTTCCACTCATGGTGAAGCAATCACAAATGAACTTATTGAATGTATCAAAAAAGGTAAGATGAATGATTTTCACGATAAATACAGAACTGTTGACGTTCTTTTGGTTGACGATGTTCAGTTTATCGCAGGTAAAGTTCAGACGGAAGAAGAATTTTTCCATACATTCAATTCCCTTTATAACGCAGGTAAACAGATTGTTCTGACATCTGACAGACCGCCTAAAGATATGCCAACTCTGGCTGACAGACTCCGTACACGTTTTGAGTGGGGTCTCATTGCTGATATTCAGCCCCCCGATCTTGAAACAAGAATGGCGATTATCAACAGAAAAGCTGAAAGCATGGGTCTCAATATTCCTAACGATGTTGTTCTTTTTGTTGCTGAAAAAATCAAAAGCAACATCAGACAGCTTGAGGGTGCAGTGAAGAAAATTGCAGCTTACATAAATATTTTCGGCTCATCAACCGTTACAATCAACATTGCACAGAACGCAATTAAAGATATTTTCAATGACAATAATCAGTCTCCCGAAGTGCTTACTAAAAAGATTATTGAGGAAGTTGCACGCAGCTACAGCATTGAAGCGAGCGAAATTACTTCCAAAAGGCAGTACGCCGCTGCAACTAATGCAAGGCAGATTGCAATGTACATTATCAGCGAGATGACAGGTCTTCCTGCGAAGAAAATCGGTGAAAGCTTTAACGGCAGAGACCACAGTACGGTTCTTTATTCAATAAGCAAAGTAAGAGATGAAGTAAAGAAAAACTCTTCTCTCAAAAATACAGTTGAGGACATTATGAAAAATGTCAGACAGAACGGTTAGTATGAAAGAAAAAATTATTCTTGCTTCGGCTTCTCCTCGAAGACGTGAGCTTCTGAATTTAATCACATCGGATTTTGAAGTGATAACAGCCGATGTTGATGAAACAACAGACAAAAATGAAACAGCAGAAAACACAGTAATGATGCTGTCTTCAAAAAAAGCAAATGCCGTGTCGTCAATGCATCGCGGCAGAGTGGTAATCGGTGCAGACACAATAGTTGTATGTGACGATAAAATTCTCGGCAAACCTGAAACGAGAGAGCATGCATATGAAATGCTGAAAATGCTTTCGGGCAGAACTCATCAGGTGCTCACAGGCGTTACTATAACAGACGGCAGAAAAACTGAAACGTTTTTTGTGTCATCTGATGTAACGTTCTTTGAACTTGAAGATGAAGAAATTTTGTCTTATGTAAAAAGCGGTGAGCCTGACGATAAAGCAGGCGCTTACGGAATTCAGGGCAAAGGTTCTCTGCTTGTTGAAAAAATAAATGGTGATTATTTCAATATAGTAGGTCTTCCTGTATCAACGCTCAGTAAAAAGCTTAAAAGTTTTTAAAAGAAGTGAGTTGCAATTCAGTTTGTAACTCACTTTTTTCGTTGTTTGTAAAGGTTGACATAAAAGACAAAAATATGTTATAATATTTAACAACATATCCGCATACATTTCAGGTGTGCGGAATTAACTTTTAGAGGGGGTAAGCGGCGTGGCAAATATATTCAATGAAATTTTATCGTGGGAATGGGAATATCTGCTCAGGCTTGTTGTAGCTTGCCTTTGCGGTGCTTGCGTAGGCTTTGAAAGAAGCCGACGTTTTAAAGATGCGGGTGTCAGAACTCATGTTATGGTAACTCTTGGTGCGGCACTTATCATGATTGTTTCGAAATACGGTTTTCAGGATATTCCTGCCCTGGAAATGATGAAGGTTGATGCCTCACGTGTGGCGTCAAATGTAGTTACAGGTGTAGGTTTTTTAGGTGCCGGTGTGATTTTCTTCAAAGGTACTTCAATCAAAGGCCTTACAACCGCCGCAGGTATATGGACTACTGCAGGTATAGGCCTTGCACTCGGTAGCGGAATGTACTTTGTAGGCATTATGTCCGCTTTAATTATGATTATTGCACAGTTCTTTTTACATAGAATTCTTAAGAGCGTTGACTCTTATTCAACGAGCGAAATTTCTGTTTCTTTGCAGAATGAGCCGGGTGCAATTGACGAATTCAGGAGTCAGCTTGAAGAAGAAAATCTTGTTATTCAGGCTTGTAAAATAATCAAGAATCAGGAAGAGGGAACTGTTACTCTCAAAGCGACTGTCAGAATGCCTCATGATATGGAATTTGAAGATGTTGTGAAAATTGTTGAGAGTAATAAAAGAATCAAATCAATTGAGTTTTAAAAATATCTCCGGAGATTACTTCGGAGAATTGTTTTAAAAGGAGTAGGAATTATGGGCGGCAAACTTAACATTATGACGTACAATGTGTCGGGCATTCCTGTTGTCGGAGATAATCAGGGCTCACAGCGTGCACTGAAAGGTAATGCACGAATGGAGAAAATCGGTGAGATTCTCTGCCGTGATTCAAACTGTGATATTATCGGAGCACAGGAAGATTTTAACCATCATCCGGCTCTTGCAAAAGCAATGAAGGCTTTTAAATATCAGTCTTTTTCAAAGGGCGGAATTCCTCTCGGTGACGGACTCAATATCTTTTCAAAACTTCCTGTTTATAATGTTAAAAGAACAAAGTGGAGAAAATGTTTCGGTTATCTTGCAGGTGCAAATGACCGCCTTGCCGAAAAAGGAATTCTTTCAAGTGTTATTGAAATTGAAAAAGGCGTCTATGTTGATTTTTATGTAGTTCACACAGACGCTTCAAATGACCCTAAATCTTTAGTGGCAAGAAAAGATAATTTCCTTCAGATTGCAGAAATGATTAATTCAAGAAAAGAAGACAGAGCCATTATTGTAATGGGCGACTTCAACACAACCTTCTGCCTTAACGAAAAGGACGAGCCGTATGAAATGCTTATTGAAAAAGCAGGTCTTACAGACTCATGGGCTGTGATTCATAACGGCGGCAAATGCGATTATAAAAACGAGAAAGACTGGAATCCCACGCTTAAAGAAACTCTTGACAGAGTTATGTATAAATCAGGCGGCGGAGTTGAGATTAAAGCAAAAAATTACGAATATGTTGAGTTTACCGATGAAAAAGGTGAAACTTACACGGACCACGTTTCAACAAGAGCATATCTTGAATATGAAGTTGTGGGGGAGGTTACAAAACCTGCTTTTCTTGAAGAGCCGAAACCTGAAAACAAGGTGTTGCAGTTCCTGAAAGTTTCATTCGCATTTGTAAAAACTCTTGTGATGGGAATTCTTCATCTTTACGAACTCATATATAACAAAAAATACGGAAAAATCAGCGACTATATGCCGTAAGCAAAAAAAGGAGACACTATACAAAAAGTGTCTCCTTGAAAATTTTTATACCGTATGATACAATTGTTTAAAGAGGTGATTTGATGAATGCGGTGATTGACGCAGGCGGCGGACTTCGCGGAATTTATACGGCAGGTGTTTTTGACAGATGCCTTGACGATGATATTTATTTTGATTTGTGTATAGGTGTTTCTGCAGGAAGTGCCAATCTTTCAACTTTTCTTTCAAAGCAAAAAGAAAGAACATATCGTTTCTATCACGATTATTCCCAACGCAAGGAGTATATGAGCTTAGGGAATTTTATTAAAAAAGGCTCATATCTCGACCTTGAGTATATTTACGAAACTCTTACAAATTCAGACGGAGAAGACCCTATTGACTATCAGCAGATAGCACAATATGAAGGGCAGTTTCTCGTAGCTGCCACAGATGCAGAAACGGGTAAAGCACATTATTTCACCAAGGAAGATTTGTATCAGGATAACTACAGAGTTTTCAGTGCATCAAGTGCAATTCCTGTTGTATGCAAGCCTGTTGAAATTAACGGCAGAAAATATATCGACGGCGGAGTGGCTGTGCCTGTGCCTCTTGAAAAAGCACTTGAAATGGGTGCGGAAAAAATTGTTTTTGCCTTGTCAAAACCTAAATTTTACAGACGCACAAGTTCAAGAAACGATATTCTTGCAAAAATCCTGAAAAGAAAATATCCCAATTCAGCAAAAACTCTGCTTGACAGTAACGCGGAATACGACCGCCTTGTGGATAAAGCTATTGAGCTTGAAAAAGAGGGTAGGGTGCTGATTGTTTCTCCCGATGATACCTGCGGCGTTGATACCCTTACAAAGGATAAAGATAAACTCCACCTTCTTTACGAAAAAGGGTATAAAGACGGTGCTGAAATAAAAAAATTTCTATACGAATAATTAATTTAAGCTATCACTGATGTTGGTTTACAAAGAATCGAAAGCATTCTGACCCATAGCAAGTTTTAAATGCAGAATGCAAAGTGCAAAATGCAGAATTTCGGGTCTGCGACGCTATTATGTTTGGGTGTGGGCTTTGCCCACCCGCAATTTTGCACTATGCACTATACACTTTGCATTCAAATTATAATTTATTGCACAATTAATTTTAACATCGTAGGGGCGTCGTTTCGGCGCCCGCGAAATTTTCAGCAGCTTCATGACGGGACGGGAAACCCGTCCCCTACGATACAGCCACAAATGTACGGTAAATTATAATTTGTCGCTGTGTCTAAAACGTTATTGTAGGGCGGGGGCTTGCTCCCGCCGTTTGTTATTTTGCGTAAGATTTGGTGGCAGGACCAAGGCCCTGCCCTACGAGTGTTAAAATTAAATTGAGATTTCGTAGGGGTCGGCGTCCT
>JAGBHV010000078.1 GCA_017935325.1 Clostridia bacterium | reverse complement strand
TTATCATTGTTATGAACCTCAATACGCTCAATAAGTGAATTGACAAGTGTCGGTGTAAGCTCCTGTATATCCGTCATTTCTCTGAAAATGCGAAGAAGCAACCTCAAATCAACAGATTTCTGCTCAGCAGATTTCAATGTTTCCTGACCTTCCGAAACTGTTACAGCAAGCTCTTTTTGCTCTCGCTCATATTTTGACATCAGCTTTCGGTACCTGTCATCATCTATTCTGCCAAGAGCATTATCTTCGTAAACCTTTTCAATAAGGCGGTCTAACTCTTTTATACGGATTTCACCGTCAGCAACAGCCTTTTTCAGCTTTTCATACTCTGCTTTTCTCATAGCATCATTCTGCTTTGCAATCATATACAAAAAGACCTTTTCGTTATAGCGGATGAATTCTGCTAAGTTTCGTATAGCTTCAAGTACAATCTTCTCAAGCACAACATTACGGATATAATGAATTTTGCAAGTACCACCTCTACCGTCCTTGTAGTTTGCACACCTGAAAAATTCCTGATTCTTATTCAAACTTTTGGCTGCACAGAAGTGTAATTTTGCACCACAATCATAACAATAAACCAAGCCTGAGAATAAACTTGTTCTTCCCGTGGCGGTAGGTCTGCGACGATTTTCACGGAGTTCCTGAACTCTTAACCACTTTTCTTCGCTGATAATAGGCTCTTGCATATCAGGGATTATCTGATAATCCTCTTTTGCGTTATAAATTTTTTTGTGAACCTTGTAACTGACAGTAGTGGTTTTAAAGTTTATTGCACAGCCAGTGTACTGTCTGTTTTCTAAAATTCCAACTACTGTTGCTTGGTCCCATCTGCATGAGTTAATAGGAACTTTTCGTGAGTGCTTTCTGCCGACAGCTTCATAATATGCCGAAGGAATCAAGATTTGCTCTGCTTCTAATATACGAGCAATTTGCAGAGGGCCTCGTCCCGCAAGACATAAATCATATATTTTTCGTACAACCTCTGCCGCAGGTTCATCAATAAGCCATTTCTCTTTATCGGTTGCATCTTTCACATAACCAAAAGGCACTGTAGAAGATACTCGTTTTCCGTTGTTAGCCTTTGACTGCCATACAGCACGGATTTTCTTTGATGTTTGTGCGGCATACCATTCATTAAAGATGTTATAGAACGGCAACATCTCCATACCGTCACCTGTAGAGCTGTTTACATTTTCCTGAATTGAAATGAAAGTCACACCAAGTGACGGATATACAATTTGCGTTAATCTGCCTGCTTCAACCTGCTCACGACCAAATCGTGACAGGTCTTTTACTATGATTCTGCAAATCTTACCTTCTTCAACCATTTGTTGCATTTGGTTAAATCCGCTTCTGTCAAAGCTTGTGCCTGAAATACCGTCATCAATGAAAAACATTGTATTTTTGTATCCGTGCTTTTTACAATAGTCAAGCAAAATCTGTTTCTGATTGGATATACTGTTTGACTCATCTTCTCTGCCGTTCTTCTTTTTGGATTTATCATCTTTTATATCTTCAACTGAAAGACGGCAGTAGAGAGCCGTAATTAATTCATCATTTATTGTTTGTCCTGAAATATTTGTTGCAGTTGTCATTAATTATTCTCCTTTCCGACAACCGGACATCGCAAGGATATTCACATTTTACAATGTCCGATTGCCTTTTTTCAAATGTGTGATATTACAATAATTTTTCAGACAATATTAGTTCCTTGAACTGTTCAAATATACATTGTCTGCCTTTGGGGTTAAAATGAGTAGAAACCTCATAGGTTGAACCGCCTATTTTCATTTGAAAGGTTTCTTCACCGAAACGACGTATTTTGCTACGGTCAATAACAGCTTCATCACTACGGGAAGCCATAACATCAGAAAGACTTGTAAGTTCATTTTCATCAATAGGCTCAGGTGGTACTACAAATATGCTTTTGTTATCGGGAAATATCTCTTTCAAACATCTCACCTCGCATCCCTGTTTCTCTGTCGCTGCAGGTGTTTGTGATAATATTCCAGAGCTTTTAGGATATGCTCTTCTTTCTGTTGCTTAGTGTAATTTTTACCAAAGAACTTATTTATACGTTCTTCGGGGATTTTTATAGCTTCTGCCTGATTGGGTTTAGGTGCAGTCAGAATTTCTAATATCGTATCAGCATTAAGCTGATTTTCTTCGGAGAGCTTTCGCATTTTCTGTGCCTGTACAAGTGAGGGAGTAACCTCATCACTCTCGTAGGTTTCAAAAATCATAATCTGTTCT
>JAGBHV010000077.1 GCA_017935325.1 Clostridia bacterium | reverse complement strand
GCGGGTGCACCGAGAGGTTTTCTTTATGAAATGCGAAAGCTCGGTTACAGATTTGATTTTTCTAAACCTCATACAACGGTTAATCATCCGTCATTCAAAAGACCGGTGTGGTTATGTGACCTCGGTGATGAATATTCTTTTGAAAGAATCAGCCAAAAGCTTTATGCTGATTGGAGACATTACCGAATTGATTTACCTCCGCAGGATGAGTGGAAAGGTTATCTTTATGATTTTCCAAAAACTTATAGAGAGGTTTATGTTCATTTCGTTACAGTGGTTCAGACGGTAAAAAGCCGACCTAAAGAAAACTACTATATCGAAAAATATCTGCAGAGAGAAATCATTAAGCTTGACCGTCTGATTGAGCAGCAGAATCTTTTATGTCATTATGATATTGAAACTGATGAGCAGTTACAGGCTTTCAAGCAAGAGTGTATAAACGAAATGGCAGAGGTAACCGAAGTCCGAAGAATTTGTCGCAACAAATTAAAGTGTGCTGTTCGCAAGGGTGATGAAAAGGAAATTGCAGAAATCAAAGATACCATCAGCCTGTTTTCTGAAAGGCTGAAAATTCTTCGCAAGGACATTAACACCTGCGAAAGAATTGATAAATCCGAGCCTGATGTGGAAAACAAGATAGAGCAAATTCTTGAAATCGAACAGCAGCAGAAAAACAAAACGCAAAATAGAAACTGTGGCTATTCACGGGACGTAAGATAAGGAGGAATTATTATAAGAAAAATAATTGAATTTTGTAAAAACACTAAAGAAGCATTTTATGAGGTTTTAAAAAGCACTAAGGGTGAAGGAAATTTTTATATTGATACAAGCATATTTACTGCGGAACAAAATGCGGCATTTGACAGAATAGCCGATTTCCTTGCACGAATGGTAGAAAAATACAGCCCGATACTTGATGATATTATAAAGTCTGAAGCAGACAAAAAATCAGAAAAACAAATTGCATAATAAATACCGTGGGGCAGCTTGCCTGCCTCACATATTTGCCGAATGTATAAATTAAAAATATAATCAAGGTATCAAAAAGTCAGGAGATGAAAATTTATGAAACGACAAAATTGTTATATCTACACTCGTGTTTCAACCTCTATGCAAGTTGATGGCTACAGCCTTGATGCACAGAGAGAAAAGCTTCGCAAATATGCGGAATATCAGGAAATGCATATTGCAGGTGAATACAGTGATGAAGGCAAATCGGGTAAAAATATAGGCGGCAGACCTGATTTCCAAAAAATGCTTGATGATATTGCAAGCGGTAAGGATAGTATAGATTTTGTACTTGTATTCAAGCTGTCCCGATTCGGCAGAAATGCCGCTGATGTTCTTTCATCATTACAGATTATGCAGGACTACGGCGTGAACCTAATTTGCGTTGAAGACGGTATTGACAGCTCAAAGGACAGCGGTAAGCTGATGATTTCTGTTTTATCTGCTGTTGCTGAAATCGAGCGAGAGAATATTCTTGTTCAGACCATGGAAGGCAGAAAGCAAAAGGCACGAGAGGGTAAATGGAACGGTGGTTTTGCCCCTTACGGGTACTATCTTGAAAATGGCGAATTAAAAATTGCAGAGGATGAAGCCGAGGCAATCAGGGTTATCTATGACAAGTTCATCCACACTAATATGGGAGCGAACGGTATTGCCAAATTTCTTAATCAGCACGGCTATGAAAAGAAGCAAAGGCAAAACGGTACACTCAGCACATTTTCTGCACACTTTATTAAGCTTGTTCTTGATAATCCCGTTTACTGCGGAAAGTT
>JAGBHV010000076.1 GCA_017935325.1 Clostridia bacterium | reverse complement strand
CTGGGGGATATTGCAAAAAAAGTTTAATGAAATCAATGTAATAATATCCCTCCGTCTTTTTTGTGCAAGCACAAAAAATCCACCTCCCTTTAGGCAAGGGAGGCGTTGCTCAGTTTTAATTGCACAATAAATTATAATTTATATGCATTTTCGATTATATCTGTAATGCTCAGTGATTTACCCTCAGATGGGTATGAATATCTTTTTCACTATGAAAAAGCCCGATAAGGTTTTTGGAACCTTATCGGGTATAGTTATTAATCTGATATGGGGATAAATTCAGGTTTCAATTATGCAAACAAACCAAGAATGAAATTGAATATACCAACGAAGAACTGCCAGATTGCAACAAGGATTGCAGCAATATCAATTGTTGAAGATGAACCGGGTTCATCGGGAGTATCCGGTGTGTCAGGCGTTGAGGGTTCATCAGCTTTTGTAACTGTTATGTTAAATGAAGCAGTTTTTGTTGTACCGTTTTCTGTATAGCTTACTGTTATAGCTTTTGTTCCTGCAGTTGCAGAAGAAAATCCGCTTACAGAGTAAGAAGAAACGTTTGCGACTGTTCCGTCTGAATAGTGTGCTTTTACTACAAGACCTGTTTTGTCAAAGCTTTCGCCGACTGTGTATGATGTCTTGTTGGGCATAGAGTCGATTGTGATTTTTGAGAGAGATTTAACTGTGGGTGTAGGAGCGGAATCGCAATTAACAGAGAAGCCATAGTTACCCGTAGAGTCTTGCTTAGAAGAACCCATAGCAACCTTAATGTAATATGTTACGTTTTTTTCTAAAGTAACGTTTGTGTTGCTTGTTTTCCATGTTCTCGCAAGCTGTTTATTATATATATCATAAACATATAAATTTAAGCAAGAGGTATCATAATTGCTATATTCAGAAATATTATAATTCTCTAAAGAAACTTTGTAAGTGCCATCAACAGGAGCAGTAAACTTGAACCAATCAACATCTCCTGTTCCGTCAAGTGAATATTTATAGGTGTTATTTACATTGATTGTAGTAGCTTCGTCTTTTATATTGGAAGCAGGGTCTAATTTGTATGTTATGAGAACCTCATAGTTACCCGTAGAGTCTTGCTTAGAAGAACCCATAGCAACCTTAATGTAATATGTTGTATTTCTTTCTAATTTTACATTCGTGGCGCTAGTGCTGTGAATATGAACGACTTGTTTATTATATATATCATAAACATATAAATTTAAGCAAGAGGTATCATAATTGCTATATTCAGAAATATCATAATTCTCCAAAGCGATTGTATAATACGCATCTTCTGAAAGTGTTGTGAACTTGAACCAGTCTGTTTCGCCGGCTTTACTTAAAGTACTTACATATTCTGTGCCGAATGAGGGGATTTTTGTTGCTGTTTCTTTTGTGTTACCTGCTGTAAGTTCTGTGGGGAGAGCTGATGCACTTACTGCAAAAACAGAAAGTGCCAGAACTGCAGCCATGAAAATTGAGATGACTTTTGAAATTTTTTTCATTATAATTTCCTCCTTAAAATAATTATGAACACAAATGTGTTCATTTCGGAATTATAGTAACACAAATGTTTTCATTTGTCAACATTTGTGTTCAATATTTTACCCATTTCCGCTTACAATGTTTTTAGTAACAGCTGATTAAATCGGAGCGTGATTATCAGTGAAATAGTTTTTGTCAGAGATGTCAAAAGCACTGACGATACTTTGTGTATTAACGAGTATGTTACTTAAGGAGATGAGGATATGCTTGACCCGATTATTGTAGGAAAAGTTATAAAAAACTACCGTGAAGAAAAGAAACTGTCGCAGGAAGTTGTAAGCGGTCTTGCTGATATCGGCAGAACACATCTGAGTGCCATTGAAAGAGGAGCGAGAAAGCCTACTCTTGATACTTTCTTCAAAATTGCCGATGCTATGAATGTCAGTGCAGGCGACCTTATGAAACTAATCGAAAACGAAATACAAAAAACACCTGCCGATTAAATTATCAATCAGCAGGTGTTTTGTTTTATCCGACGAGATTCTTCATCTCATTCAGGAATGACTGTCAAGATTTTATACGTTAAAAGTATATAACTTTTTTGAATTCCACGATTCGCAGATAAAATCTACTGAAAAGGTGTTGCATTTTTTCTCTGTTTATCGGAGAATATAGACAGACAAATAAAGGAGTGATTTTATGGAAAAGAAAACCATGGGTTCTTTCATGGCTGCTTTACGAAAAGCCAATGGTCTTACCCAACAACAAGTGGCTGATAAACTTAATGTATCCAATAAAACTGTAAGCAAATGGGAGTGTGACGAAGGATATCCCGAAATCACTATGCTTTCTGCTATTGCAGAAATCTATTCTGTTACTGTTGATGAACTTTTAAAAGGAGAAAAACACAACACCGATAAAGAAGAGCTCTCAGACAATAAAAAATCAGAGAAACAAGCACTATATCTTTTTAAGGTTTCATCTGATAAATACTATACATTGTCTTCTGTTTCTTTGATTATCTGCGCTTGTGGTTTGTTTATTTCTTTGTTCCTTTCGCATATGGCAATAGGA
Organism: Clostridia bacterium; assembly: GCA_017935325.1. Classification (GTDB taxonomy): domain Bacteria; phylum Bacillota; class Clostridia; order Oscillospirales; family Acutalibacteraceae; genus SIG575. The sequence goes on along the minus strand of JAGBHV010000076.1, from coordinate 55,676 downwards.
ATTATTTTTTCTCTAATATTAATCGGTGCTTCTGCAATACTTGAAATTGTAGCATTTATGAATTACAAAAATGTGCTTTTTGATTACGATACTCCTGTTTCAGATGATATAAAACAGAAAAGCCTGAAGAAAACTACAATATTTTTAATTTCTGTTTTTGCGTTTAATCTTTTTTCTCTGCTTACAATTATTATCAATCTGTATAGTGGATTATTTATACCATGTATTTTGTCGATTGCTTTTATAATATTTGTTATATCTGTATTTGTGTACAACACAATTGCAAAAAAATTCTGCTTTGATGTAACGCTGAGAAAAGAATATGTTTCTTATCGCAAAAAAGTTGTAAAGGTCGTATCAATTGTTACGGCAGTTGTTTATGTTAGTTGTTATATTTTTCCGTTTTTCTCTTTGTGTGTTGAAACTTTCACATCCTCATCTGAATATGATTTCAATCTTGGCAGTGAATATTCTTCAGAAAGCAGTGCAGAAACCGATTATTACAAACTTAAAAACCATATACTGGATAAAACTGAAATTTGCTACCTGAATGAAGTTGATGAAAATGCAGTTGATATTGTCTTCTTTGAAATAATAACATCCGAAAATAAAGAAGAATTGATTATCGAAGATATTATAGAAATTGATTGGGAATATAAAGAGTTTGACACACGAGAAGAAATGATGAAATTTATTGAAAAGAATGCAATTAACAATACTCTTGTTGAAATGCTCTCGGCTTCTGTGTCGCAGAAACCGAAAATTTTCTTCAATGACCAAAAGCTTTCATTCACATTAAAACCAACAAAAGTCAATTGGTATCTCGCAGAAGATATTCTCCCTGCAACTATTTTAGTCGCTGTCATTGTCTCGTCGTTAACAATAGTCACAGGGTATATTCTATGCTCTCACAAAAAGCATAATCTAAAATAATAATGCAAAAAAGTTGCCCGGAATTCTTAAGTTTAAGAATTCCGGGCGGTTGTTTTTATAAATCTTTTTCCATTATTGCGTTGCCTTCAATTTCTTCTATGATTCTGTAGCCGTCTTTAAGGTACATGGGGTATGAAATATTATTATGCAGGAAAACATTAAGTCCCATTTTCTTATACCCTTTTCCCCTTGCATCCTCGGCAACTTTTTTCAATGCACTTTTACCATAACCTTTGTTTCTTTGTTTTTCATCAATCACAAATTCCGTGATAAATGCAACATCTTTTTTCTCATAATGTGTCTGATAAAAAATCTTGCCCACATCTTCTTTTTTATCATTCTGAATTACATAAAAATAGTTTTCAGGCGTATTGTAGCCTTGTGGGAAAGTCTCCTTATATTCTTTCTTCGATGCCCTTAAGGCAGTTATTTTCCATTTCCTGTAACCAGATTTTATAAGCTCTTCTGCGTAACTTCTGATTTCATCTTTTGCAAAATCATTAAACTCTTTTTCCGTCATATTGCGGAAATATACATTTACAAAATTACTCATTTCAATCTCCTTGGTAACCTCTTCTATTTTTTCAGGGAACCCCCGGCGAGGGTTCCCTACGAAAAACAGTCACACCGGACTGTTTTTCTACCCTCCTGCGCTTTTATGTGCATAAGGGTTTCGCCCTCTGCGGAGTGCGACAAGGGCGTTGCCCCTTGACCCCACAAACTTTTGTAAAAGTTTGACCAAAACTTTAAATGTCAGTTCCAGTCTTTCCAGATGTCAGGCTGATAACCTATTGTTGCCTGTTTTCCGTTTCTTACAATAGGTGTTTTGAAAATTGCCTGATTTTCAAAAATCTTTTCTTCTTTGTCACTTTCGTTTGCAAGGTATTTTATGAAAAGAGATTCATAAAGTTTTGACTTTTCATCTATCATTTCATCAAGGCTCATTTTAAGGGCATTTTTAATATTTCTGAATTCACCCTGACTCATAGGATACTTTGAAATATCAATCATCTGCACTTTGATTCTGCGCTCTTTAAAATATCTTTCTGCTTTCTTTGTATCAAAGCATTTCGGTTTTCCGTAAATCTGTATATTCATTGTGTCACCTCTTAAAATATTTTTCTTGATAATTATACTATCAAGTGGTAAAATTGTAAAGAGAAAACAATTTGTGCCAGGTGAAAATATGAATCGCGAAATCAGACTTCCCGAATATGCAAAAATCGCAATGAAAGTTCTTAACGATAACGGTTTTGAAGCTTTCGTTGTGGGCGGTTGCGTCCGCGACGGCATTATGGGAAAAACGGCTGCTGATTGGGATATGACAACTTCTGCCACACCCGAAGAAACGCTGGAAGCTTTCAAGGATTTCAGAACGATTCCCACAGGAATAAAACACGGCACAATTACTGTACTGATTGACAAACAACCCCTTGAAATCACAACCTTCCGCATTGACGGAGAATATACCGATAACCGCCGACCCGACAGTGTGAATTTCACACGTGATATTGAAAATGATTTATCTCGTCGCGATTTTACAGTAAACGCTATGGCTTACAATGAAAAAAGCGGAATTGTTGACCTTTTCGGCGGAATGGAAGATATAAAAAATAAAATTATCCGCTGTGTTGGCGACCCTGATAAAAGATTCAATGAAGACGCTCTGAGAATTATGAGAGCGATAAGATTCTCTGCAACTTTAGGTTTTGAAATTGAAGAAAAAACGGCAAAGAGCATTAAAGAGAACAAACATCTTCTTAAAAATATTGCTGCTGAAAGAATACGGGTTGAACTTGAAAAACTTCTTCTCGGCAAAGATGCAGAGAGAATTCTTCGTGAATTTTCAGATGTTATTTTTGAAATTATCCCCGAGCTTGAAAAAACTTCGGGAGTAAAACAAAACTGCCCTTATCACGTTTATGATGTGTGGGAACACATTGTAAAAAGTGTTGCAGTTTCTGAAAAAAATAAATATATAAGGCTTTGCATGCTTCTGCACGATATCGGAAAACCGCAGATGAAAACTACTGACGAAAAAGGTCAGGACCATTTCAAAGGTCACGCAGCTTTAAGTTCAGATATTGCGTATGAAATTTTAAAAAGATTAAGGTATGATAACAAAACAATTTCTGTTGTTACAAAACTTATTTTCCATCACGATGACAGAATGTATAACGCTCCTCATAATGTAAAAAAACACGCGGCAAAATACGGATTTGATTTTCTTTATCTTCTTGATAAAGTTTCACGTGCAGACATTTTAGCACAAAATCCCGAAATGAATGACAGAATTTCTCTGTGCGATAATTATATTGAAAAACTCAGAGAACTTGAAGACGAAAACCCCTGCCTTGAAATTTCAGATTTGAAAGTAAACGGAAACGATTTGATTTCTCTGGGATTCAAGGGAAAAGAAATCGGCAAAACTTTAGAAAAACTTCTTGATATAGTTATTAAGAATGAGATAAAAAATTCAAAAGAAGACTTACTTAATTTTTTAAATAAAGGAGATTAAAAAATGAAGTATAAAGTTACATCTTTTTTCAAAAAAGCTATAGCGGCAATCCTCACTTTTTTCATGTCATTCTGCGCAACTCAGACACCGCAGGAGCCTGAAAGACCTGAAGAAAATTCTGTTACAGATTACGATAAAATTTCCGCAGATTACACTCTTGACATTGACGCATCAGAAAAATCAAAAGCAATCAGCGATTTGCTTTTCGGTATTTTCTTTGAAGATATAAACTTTGCTGCAGACGGCGGACTTTATGCAGAAAAAATCGTAAACCGTTCTTTTGAATACACCGAAATTGCAGAAAACGACCGGCTTTATGGTTGGAATAAAGTAGGCAATCCTGAAATTGAAGTTAAAATAAACGACCAAGAAAATTCACTTAATGCCAATAACACCAACTACATAATTATAAAATCTTCTTCTCCCGCAGGCATTGAAAACAGAGGTTTTCTTGACGGAATGAGCATTGCAAAAGATGAAAAATATAATCTTTCTCTTTATGCAAAAGGTGAAGGCAGAATCACAGTAAATCTCTGCGTAAACGGCACAATTATTTCAAGCGGAAAAATCGAAAATATCACAAGCCAATGGGCAAAATACAATCTTGAGCTTACATCAGATGTTGATGCTTTTTCAGGCGTTACACTTCAGGTACTTGTTGAGGGTGAAGCTTCCCTTGATATGATTTCACTTTTCCCCGAAAACACTTTCAAAAACCGCGAAAACGGAATGAGAAATGATTTGGGTAAAATGCTGGAAGAATTAAAACCACGTTTTTTGCGTTTTCCCGGTGGTTGTGTAATTGAAGGTTACGATGAAGAAACTGCATTCAGCTGGAAAGATTCAATAGGCGTTGATGAAAACGGTGAGCCACTTTTGTTTGACGGAAAATACGGCGATGTTGCCGCAAGAAAGCAGGGCATAAATCTGTGGACAAATATAGCCGCTACTGATGATCCGCTTCCTTGTTTTATGAGTTACGGTCTCGGTTTTTACGAATATTTCCAGCTTGCTGAAGATATAGGCGCTTTGCCTGTACCTGTTCTCAACTGCGGTCTTTACTGCCAGATGAGAGGTAAAGGCGGAATAGATATGGACTCTGACCTTTTTAAACAGTACGTTCAGGATATGCACGACCTTGTTGAATTCTGCAGAGGCGACGAAAACACAAAATGGGGTAAAGTGAGAGTTTCTCTGGGACACAAAGAACCTTTTGAGTTGAAATATATCTGCATCGGCAACGAAAACGAAGGCGAAATTTATTTTGAAAGATACACGGCTTTCCTCGAATCTTTCAACAAAGCTAAAGCAGAAAATCCCGAGCTGTACAAAGACCTTGAACTGATTTATTCTTCAGGTGCTTTTGATGCAACGGGAGGAGCAAACTATCTGCCTTCTTATGAATACGCAAAGGAATGGCTCGAAAAAAATCCCGATAAAACAATAGATGATTTTGCAGGTGCAACAGACCAGCATTATTATAAAGAGCCTGAATGGTTCCTTAAAAATACCGATTACTATGACGAGGAAAATTACAAACGTTCCTCTGATGAAATGACCGAAACAATTTACGGTGGCGGAATCAAAGTTTTCCTCGGTGAATATGCGGCAAGGTCAAACACTCTGCGTGCAGCATTGGCAGAAGCGGCATATATGACAGGTCTTGAGAGAAACGGTGACATTGTGAGAATGGCGGCATATGCTCCGCTATTCGGTAACCTGACTGCAACCCATTGGTCACCTGATTTAATCTGGTTCAACAATCATCAGGTTACAGGTTCAATCAACTATTATATGCAGAAAATTTTCTCTCTTAATCAGGGTACACATCTTTATGATTCTACTCTTGACGGTGCTCTGATTGAACAGAAAAATTTATCAGGCAGAGTTGGTGTGGGAACATGGTATACTTCTGCAGAGTTTGACAACGTGAAAATTGTCAACAACGAAACGGGAGAAATACTCGGTGAAGATAATTTTTCAGTACCGGATTTTTGGTGGAATTGGGAAGATGTAAACGACAGTGATTTCAGAATCAGAAAAGGGAAACTTGTTCATCCCACAACCGATATGAAATATTCCGACACAGGCAACGCTGCATATTTCGGTAAAGACGAATGGACAAACTATACTTACACTGTTGAAGCCACAAAGCTTGACGGCGAAGAAGGATTTATAATTCCTTTTGCCGTACAGGATAGAAGCAACAATTTCTTCTGGAATTTAGGCGGTTGGGGCAACACTGTTTCCTGCCTGCAGCAGATTGAAAACGGAATAAAAACAGGTCAGATAATTGAAACCGTTAAACCCTTTACTGCAGAAATCGGAAAAACTTATGAACTGAAAGTTGTGGTAAACGGCAGAAATGTCAAATGCTACGTTGACGATGAACTTTACGTCGACTACACAACCGGCTCTGATTCTGAAGCAGAAGCATACCAGGTTGTAAGCACGGATGAAACAGGGGATATTATTATAAAACTTGTAAACGTTACTGACACAGATAAAACATTTGCAGTTAATATTACAGGTGCAGAAAATATAAAAAGCACTGCAAAAATTTATCAGGTTAAAGGTGACAGTCTCGGGAACGACAATATTTTAGGTGCAGAAGAAGATTGTATTATGGAGGAATTTTCTTCAGACGGATTCAGCGATAAATTTAATTTCACCGCACCGCAATATTCCGTAACGGTTATAAGACTTCATACAAAATAATAAACACACCGGGGAATTCGGCGTTTTCATTTTCAGCTTTTCCCCGGTGTTTTTTTGGCAGCAATTGCAAGACACTTCTGATTTGATAAAAAACATATTTTTTCGTTTCAAGTATAAAAAATGTACTGATGCATATTGCAAAAAAGAACAGAATAGAGTATAATAGAAAAAGATTGACAAAACATTAACAATGGAAGGTGTATTTTATGGCAAGATTTACATTACCAAGGGACATTTATCATGGCAAGGGTTCGCTGGAAGAACTTAAAAATCTCGGCGGAAAAAAAGCAATTTTAGTAGTCGGCGGCGGTTCAATGAAGCGTCAGGGATTTCTTGACAAAGCAATCGGCTATTTAAAAGAGGGCGGAATGGAAGTAGAAGTTTTTGAAGGTGTTGAACCTGACCCTTCAGTAGAAACTGTAATGCGCGGCGCTGAAGCAATGCGTAATTTTGAACCTGACTGGATTGTATCAATGGGCGGAGGCTCTCCTATTGATGCGGCAAAAGCAATGTGGGCATTTTATGAATACCCCGAAACTACTTTTGAAGAGCTCTGCATTCCTTTTAATTTCCCCACACTCCGTCAGAAAGCAAGATTTGCTGCTATTCCTACAACATCAGGCACAGCAACTGAGGTTACAGCATTCTCTGTTATTACTGACTACAGCACCGGTGTAAAATATCCTCTTGCAGACTTCAATATCACTCCCGATGTTGCGATTGTTGACCCTGAGCTTGTTGAAGGTCTTCCTGCAAAACAAGTTGCTTACACAGGTATGGACGCACTTACACATGCAATTGAAGCTTACGTTTCAACGGCAAACTGTGCTTTTACAGACCCTCTTGCACTTCACGCAATTGAAATGGTTCTTGACCATCTTCTTCCTTCTTATAAAGGAAACCTTATTTCAAGGGAAAAGATGCACTACGCACAGTGTCTTGCAGGTATGGCTTTTTCAAATGCACTTCTCGGCATTGTACATTCAATGGCTCATAAAACAGGTGCTATATTCTCAACAGGCCATATCACACACGGCTGTGCAAATGCTATGTACCTTCCTTTTGTTATCAGATATAATTCAAAAGAACCTGTTGCAGCTTCCCGCTATGCCGAAATCGCAAGAAGAATGGGACTTGCAGGAAATTCCGAACAGGCTCTTATCAACAGCCTCTGCAAAAAAATTGATGATATGAATGCTGAAATGGGTATTCCCAAAACTCTGAAAGAATTCGGTATTATTGAAGAGGAGTTCAAAGAAAAAATTGCAGGAATTTCCGAACGCGCTGTAGGTGATGCATGCACAGGAACAAACCCCAGAGCTATTGACCCGTCAACTATGGAAAAACTCTTTACCTGCATTTACTACGGAACAGAAATTGATTTTTAAATTACATAAGAATAAAAAAAGAGGCTGTGAACTATTAACGTTCACAGCCTTTTCTCTTATGCTTTCACAGCATTTAAAAATTCTCTTATGTTTTCAAATTCATAAGTCGGTTTAAATTCCGTATCTTTTAAATCTTCTTTTTTTGCTTCTCCTGTGAAAACAACTGCAGTTTCAACTCCTGCATTTATTCCGCAGGCAATATCTGTATAAAGTCTGTCACCGACAACTATTGTTTCGTCAATGCTGAAGCCTGTCATCTCACGGCACACATCAACAATTTCACGATTAGGTTTGCCCACATAATAAGGCTGTTTTTTTACTGCACATTCAAGAAGATTACAGATAGCACCGCAATCGGGAATACTGCCGAATGCAGTAGGGCAACATAAGTCAGGATTGGTTGCAAGATATGTTACATCTTTTGTAAGCAGAATTTCGCAGGTAAGTGCGCCCTTCTGATAAGTAAATTCATTATCAAAACCTACTATTACGCACTTTATATCATCTTCGTTTTCTTCCGTTACGTTAAGGCCGTAATCACGGAGTTCTTTTACAAAAGATTTTGTTCCGCATACAAAAATTTTATCTTCAGCGTGGTTTTCTTTTAAATATTTACAAGCAGCGAAAGATGCTGTAATAAAATTACTTTCGTCAGTTTCTATGTTCCACTTTTTAAATTTTTCAATGTAATCCTGACGGCTTTTTGTTGAGTTGTTTGTAATATAAACTGCCTTTCCGCCGATTGAATTTATGTATTCAATCAATTCAAAAGTTCCGTCATAAATTGTGTTGTCAACGGCGATTGTACCGTCAATATCAAATAAAAATAATTTCTTTTCACTTAACATAATTCACTCTGCCTCATTTTATTTTCTTGTACGTTTTATAAGTCCGATTACCAGGCCGATTAAAGCACCGCCCACAAGGCCTATTGCGCACGACCATATCTTGTCGTAATCAAAAAAATTAGCAACTGTAATTCCCACAAGCAAGCCTGCAAGAAAACCTGTTCTTATATATCTGAATAACTGCTGGTCCAAAATATCCCTGCTTTCAATCATTTTATTGATTGTAACATAAAAGCAGGGATTTTTCAATTACTTTATCAAAGACCGAAGCATTTAATTACAACAGCACAGACTGCTGCACCGAAAAGTGCCCAGATAACAGGAGAAAAAACTGAATAAACTCTTTTTCTGCCCTTTCTTACTTTCGGCGGACTTCCCGTATTGAGAGCAATGGAATTTGCCTTTTCATTAATTTTTCTTTCACTCAGAGATGCATATTCAGGTTTTACAAAAAACAAGACTCTTTCAAAATATTCACATCCGGGACGTAATACTTCAACGACCTGATGATTTACTCCTTTTATCATAAAATCACTCACTTTCTGCAATAGTCAAAGATATTTTTAACAGAATTTCTAAAAATATTCTGTGTGGAAAAGTATGTGGAAAATGTTGAAAACTATGTTGAAATTATTCTCCGAAGCCTGATTCTGTTAACATTTTATATGTTGAAAATCGATTGTTTAAAACTTTTTTTGACAAAAAATTTCCTCTTGACAAAGCAGAACAAATGTTCTATTATATAAGAACAAATGTTCTGTATGGAGGTGAATATTTTGTCTGACAGAATAATTTTACATTGTGACCTTAACAACTTTTTCGCTTCTGTTGAGTGTTATCTTGACCCGTCACTTAAAGATAAAAATGTTGCCGTATGCGGAAGTGTTGAGGAACGTCACGGAATTGTTCTTGCCAAAAATGAAAGCGCAAAAAAATTCGGAGTAAAAACAGGAGAAGCAATATGGGAAGCAAGGCTGAAATGCCCGGACCTGGTTACCGTGCCGCCTCATTATGACAATTATGTTGATTTTTCAAGACGCGTTAAAAGTATATATGAAGAATATACAGATATGGTTGAACCTTTCGGAATAGACGAATGCTGGCTGGATATTACGGGAAGCACAACTTTGTTCGGCGATAAAATGAAAATAGCAGAGGAGCTGCGCACACGTGTAAAAAATGAAACGGGGCTTACGATTTCGGTAGGAGTAAGCTTCAACAAAGTTTTTGCAAAGCTTGCAAGTGATATGAAAAAGCCTGATGCCGTAACACTTCTGACTGAAGACGATATAAAAACAAAAATATGGTCGCTTCCCTGCAATGAGCTTTTCGGGGTCGGAAGAAAAACCGCAAAGCATTTTAATTCTCTCGGTATAAAAACTATCGGTGATATAGCTGAAATGCCTGAAGATATTATGAACCGCATTTTCGGAAAAAACGGAATAACCCTGCGAAATTATGCAAACGGAATTGATTTTTCGCCTGTTCTCAGAGAAAATGAGGTTCCGCCCGTAAAAAGCGTAAGCCGTGGTATTACATGCAAAAGAGATTTACACACATATAAGGATATTTCTCCCGTAGTTATTTCTCTGAGCGAAAAGGTTTCTCACTCTTTGCGGAAAAATAATTTTTTTGCTACTACCGTGCGTGTTGCCGTAAAGGATAACAAGCTTGCCGTTCACGAGTTTCAGCAAAAAATAAAAACGCCCGCCAGAGCTGCGGACATTCTGTATAAAAATGCTATGGAATTAATAAAGAAAAACTATTTTTTCTTTCTGCCTGTCAGGGCGGTTACAGTTTTTGCAGGAAACCTTGTCAAAGATAATTTTTCCTATCAACTATCACTTGATGAGGATTATAACATGCTTGAAAAACTTGAAAAAATAGATGCAAAGGTTGATTTTCTCAGAGAAAAATTCGGCTCCGACGTTATCGTCAGAGCCTCAACATTAAAATTAAATGAACGGGAAAGAATTCAATCTGCTTTTCCGAGCTTTAAGCCATCAGACCTCTGACAACTTTTTCGCAATCTTCGGGTGACATGATTTTCGGTACGGGATAAAGGGGATTACCCTCTTTTAATGCACGCTCAACGATTGTGGGAATATCTTCTTCTTTTATCTGTTCAAATTTTTCGGGGATATTCATTCTTCTTTCCATTGCTTTGATTTCGGCAATGAAAGCTTCTGCCTTTTCTTTGTTGGTTTTTAAATCTTTACCTACACCTGCAATATCCGCAAGACGTGCAAGGGATTTATGGGCTTTTTTACCGTAATATTCAAGCACATAAGGAAGAATAACTGCATTTGCAAGTCCGTGAGGTACACCGTAAAGTCCGCCGAGCTGATGAGCGATGCTGTGGACATAACCAACGTATGCTCTTGTAAATGCAACACCTGCGCAGAAAGACCCTAAAAGCATATTGTTTCTTGCTTCAAGATTTTTGCCGTCGTTATATGCTGTTTCAAGGTTTTCAAAGATAAGCTTTACTGCTTTTTCTGCATTTTTTCGTGTGCCTTTTGTGTTGCTTCCGCCTATGTATGCTTCAACGGCGTGAGTGAGTGCATCAAGACCTGTTGTAGATGTGATTTTCTGCGGAAGACCTGTTGTAAGGGTAGGGTCAAGAGCTGCATAAATCGGTCTGAGTTTTGTGGAATTCATTGCTGATTTTTCATGAGTTTCCGAATCTGTGATAACCGCTGCGATAGTAGTTTCCGAGCCTGTGCCTGCAGTAGTGGGAACGGCTATGAGCAGGGGAAGTTTTTTTCTTACATGGAACAAGCCTCTCATAGAATTTATTGACCTTGTGGGGTTTGAAATTCTTGCGCCGGCACCTTTGGCACAGTCCATAGGTGAACCTCCGCCGAAAGCGATAATTGCTTCACAATTGTTTGAAAAATAATAATCTTTTGCATTTTCAACATTTTCGATAGTCGGATTCGGCTGAACATCGCTGAAAACTGCTACCTTGATTCCGTCATCTTCAAGTTTTTTCACAAGACCGTCAATAAGTCCCAGGTTTTTAAGTCCGTTATCTGTAACGAGAAGCACACTTTTAATATTTTTGTTTTTAAGCAGGTCTGAAATTTTAAGTACGCTGTTTTCTCCTTTAAGCAATTTCGGTTCGGACCAATCGAGGAACAGACTGCCTATTCTTAAGCAGAACTGAAAACCTCTGCAATATATTTTGTTATTTCTATACACCGAAGACACCTCCAATATAAAATATATTATTACACAAAAAGGGAAATTTTTCAAGAAATATTGAAAAAATATTATGTTGAATATTTGTTTTCAGTGTATTATAATAACTATAAGGCGGTGATTTTGTGTCTAAAAAAATAAAATTTTCTCCGCGAGGCTTTTTGGACTTTTTCGGGAAAACAATTTTTGACGTTGCAAACAAGCAGAACCATAATCTTGAGTTAAACGGCTATAAATATAAATCTGAAAAACTTCCCGTTGAATTTGACGGGTTCAGAATTGTTCATCTTTCTGACCTTCACAACTGCGTTTACGGAAATGAAGCAGATGAATTGATAAAACTCGTCAGAATAAACAGGCCTGATATAATTGTTATTACAGGCGATGCTTTTGATTCAAGAAGAAGGCAATATTTTGATTCCCTTGATATTTTAAGAAAACTGCCGTGCATTGCTCCTGTATATTATGTTACGGGTAATCACGAAGAGCTTTCTCCCGACCTTAAGGAAATTTTCATTTCACAGGTGCAAAGTGCAGGAGTGCAGGTTCTTGATTCTGAAATTATAGAAATCAGACGAGGCGAAAATTCAATTTTCATAAACGGCATTTCTGATTTTACATCTTTCACGGTAGGATACGGACTTCTTGAAAAAGCTCTTGATAAAAATCTTGACTGCGAAGACCTTGAACTTTTAAAAGACAGCTTCAAAGAAAAGCTTTCAATTTTCTCACAGAAAAAACCTGACGGATTTAATATTCTTCTTTCTCACAGACCTGAAATGTTTGAAGTATATGCGGAAAACTCATATGATTTGGTTTTCTGCGGTCATGCTCACGGAGGTCAGTTCAGAATTCCGCCTATTGGTGCAATTTATTCTCCGGGTCAGGGTTTTCTTCCGAAATACAGCGAAGGCTCTCACAAAATTAATAACACAACTATGATAGTCAGCAGAGGACTCGGCAACAGTTCATTCCCGCTGAGGATAAACAACCGTCCGCAGATTCTCGTTGCCGAGCTTCATAAGTAATACAAATCCCCTGTCATGAATAAAAATAAGACGGGGGTGTTTTTTTGAAAAAATTTTCTGCCTTTATCCTTTTGCTTTCTGTGATTTGTCTTTCAGGCTGTGTTCAGAAAGACCTGATTGACATTTATGTTTTTGCCGACAGATTTTCTCATCACAGCGAAGATTTTAAAATAAACACTGATGAGCTGACATCAACACAAGAAAGCGGAGAATTGATTTTTCCGATTACTTTTAACAATAAATATTTAGTTACTGTCCGTGTGAATGAAGAAACTTCTTTATTAACATCTGTTTCGGTGGTATATATGTACGAAAAAAAACATTCTTTATCAGATAAAGATTTTTCTGCTTTTATCGGACTTGTTGATGCTTCAACAAAAGCCTTTACAAATTCTGAAAATACAGATGATGTCATAACTGCCCTTTCACTCAATAAAAAAGATAATGTTATTAAAAATGTACATTCACATTTTCAGAAAGATTTTTATAAATTCTCTGTTGTTTCAAATGAAGTCGGAATTTATTTTTCGGCAGAAACTGAAAGAAGATAAAAAAAGTCGGCTGAAAACAGCCGACCTTTTATCTGATTTAAATTATATCTTACCAACCGAAGTTTGTGTAAGTAACTGTTGTTGTAGCTGCAAGAGTTGCTTCTGAACCGTAAACTTTTGAGATATCAGCGCTTGCATCCCAAGAGATAACAAGCTTCTGGATTTCGCCTGTTGCTGCATCGATTGTAGCAACTACTTTACCGTTGTTGCTCTTTTCATACATTGTAAGAGAAGGAGCAATATCGTCAAGAGCATCATATGTGATGAGAGCTGTCTTGTGGTCAAAACCGCTTCTGTCTGTGTTACCTACGCAGATACCTGATTTGTCGATAGGTGAATTGTTTTTAGCGTTGCTGCCGCCCTCTGTCTGGCTTGTACCTGCATTAATTTTGATTGTGATTACATAGTTTGAGCCACTCTTAACAGCTTTTGCTGATGAAACATCAGATGTTGTAAGTGCACTCTTCTTGAGGTAATCGCCACAATCAGTGTCATTTGTGTTTTTGCCTTTAGCAACTTTTTCTTCAAATTTGTTTTCTGCACCGATTCCGAGGAATTTGAAAACTTCGCCTTTGAATGCTGAAAGAACAGCACCAGCTTTATAGCCGTTGTTTGTTGCAGATCTTGTTTTTGTATAACCGGGTTTCTTTGAAACAACCTTAGCTGTTGCATCCTGATAATACTTCAGAACTTCTGCTGTTGACCACTTTGAAGGATCTTCGCTTTCTTCCTTCTTGTTGTCTTCTTTCTTGTCATCTTCTTTTTTGTCGTCTTCTTTCTTATCGTCTTCTTTTTTGTCGTCTTCTTTTGTTACGACTTCTGTTTCTCCGTCTTCGTTTGTAACGATTTCTGTTTCAGGTTCCTCAGTTTCTTCTTCGCCTGTTACATCGCCTGCAACATCAGCAACTGTTGTTTCTTCGGGTGCTGCTGTTGTTGTTTCTTCTTCTTTTTTGTCGCCGCATGCTGCAAATGAAAGAAGCATTGCGCCTGCCATAAGTAAAGCTAACAATTTTTTCATGACTTTTATCTCCTTTTCGGATGTGTTTTGATTTAGATAAATTTACTTTATCTGCATAATATAATTTACTACATTAAAATAATTTTGTCAATAGATAATATGTTAATTCAGATGTTTTCTTCCCTGAAATCAACAACAAGCTCATCTCTTGTACTTTCAAGCTTATGGTAGTTTACTCCTGCCGCTTCGAGCATTCTTCTTGAAGCTCTTGTGCCGACGGTGTCGTGATATTTATCGGAAATATAAATAACTTCTTTTATTCCGCTCTGAATAATTGCTTTTGCACATTCGTTGCAGGGGAAAAGCGGCACATAAACTTTGCATCCTTCAAGACTTGAGCCTCTGTGGTTAAGAATTGCATTGAGTTCAGCGTGGCAGACATAGGGGTATTTTGTATCGTATGTTTCGCCTTCTCTGTCCCACGGGAAATCATCATCACTGCATCCTATGGGGAAACCGTTGTAGCCTACTGATACAATCTTATTGTTTTTGTCAACAATACATGCACCTACCTGCGTGTTAGGGTCTTTACTCCGCTGTGAAGCCAACATTGCAACACCCATAAAATATTCGTCCCATGATATATAGTCTTTGCGCTTGTTCATGCTGTCTCCTCCTTTGGCTTTTTTGATATTGTATCATTTAAGCTGAAATTTTGCAACATAAATAAAACAACAAAAACTAATTGACAATGTTTTAACTTTAATGTATAATATACGGGCGATAAGAAATCGGGGTGTAGCGCAGTTGGTAGCGCGCCTGCTTTGGGTGAGGTTGCGACCGCCGCCTGTGGCGGAAGAAGGGAGCAAAACGAAGCGTAGCGGTCAAAGGTCGTAGGCGCTCCAAGCCGTAGCGAGCTTTGGGCACCGCAAGCCGGGCGAACAAAGCATAACCGAAAATTCTTTTCGTATTAAAATTTCAAATTAAATATCGGGGTGTAGCGCAGTTGGTAGCGCGCCTGCGTTGGGAGCAGGATGTCGGGAGTTCGAGCCTCTTCACTCCGACCATACGGGAGCATAGCTCAGCTGGGAGAGCATCTGCCTTACAAGCAGAGGGTCACAGGTTCGAGCCCTGTTGTTCCCACCAGAGACAAGTATTGTGTTTTTGTGCTTTACTTGTCTTTTTTTGTTGCCTGAATCTATAAAACAGGGGTCGAACCTGCATCGGCGAAGCCGATTACAATCGTTGCCGTGACGGCAAAGCGAAGCGGGCGCCGTCGAGCCCTGTTGTTCCCATCAGAGACAAGTATTGTGCTTTTGTGCTTTACTTGTCTTTTTTGTTGTTTATATTTTCAGACGCAGGGCTTGAACATGAACCTAATAGTTAAAGACCGGAAGTTCAAACAAACCTCCGGTCTTTTTTATGATGTCATTTTCTTTTATAATTCAGAATGAGCACGCCGTCTTTTGTTTCGGATTTTATTAATTCAAAATTGCTTACGTTGCTGTTCATGAACAACGGCTTATCCTCTTTTCCTGCTACTACGGGTGCGGTGACAAGGCTCAGTTCATCTATTGCATCGGCACGCTGAAAGCTTCCGTTTATAATGCTTCCGCCCTCTAAAAGAAGAGTACGGATACCTATTATATTCTTAAGCTTTGATAAAGCAAAATCAACATCAATTTCGCTTTCACCTGCAAAAATATACGGGATTTCCATCTCTTCAAGATATGTAAGATATCTTTCATCTGCCTGTTCTGTGAGAACTTCAATAATCTGTGCACCGTCATATCCCGGGTCGCCGTCAGGATCAATTATTCTGTTTGATTTCCATCCGAGTCGACCTTTCGGGTCGAATGCCACAGCATAAAAACCCGTCATATCATCGGTCATAAAATCCATTCTGAGTCCGCAACCGTGTTTTCGCGGTTCATATGCTGACAGGTCAGGATACCGGCCGTCTGTAAAACTGCCCTGCATTGTAACTCTGCCGCATATAAAACCGTCTGCTTTTGTATTGCGGTTGATATCATAATATATTTCTGTTGCTTTTTCGCATTCGGGACTGAATAAAAAATCTCCCGTCACCTTTCCGTCAAGTGACGTTACCATATGGCAGATAATATACGGTCTGTCCATCACATCATCTTCTTCCCGTCAGAAAAAGCGTTGCCGACTTTTTCGCCGAGTTTGATATATGCATTGTGTACGGGGTCAAAGGTGATAGCTTCAAGCTTAACGGGGTCAATTTCGCCGTCTTCACCAAGAACAGATTCATCTGCACTGACATTTACTATTTCGCCGATGCAGATTCCGTCTTCATTGAATTTTATAAGCTTGCATTCAACTGCCATGGGAAATTCATTTATTACAGGTGCGTTGACAAACTTTGATTTTACTGTTGTAAGACCTGCTTTTTCCATTTTATTTTCAACCTTATTGCCGGAAACAACTCCCACATAATCAGCTTCAAGCACATGCTTTGCATCTGCTATGCTGACAGAAAAAGCTCCGCTTGCCTTTATGTTTTTTGTTGTTTTATGTCCGTGTGAAAGGCAAAGCATTATCTGATTTGATTCATAAATTCCACCCCATGCCGCATTCATGCAGTTGGGTTTTCCATCTTCATCATATGCTGCAACAATAAATACAGGCATAGGATATACTTCTGTTTTCGCTCCGAAATCTTTACGCATAATAAAAAACCTCCTTTTTCAGATAATTATAACACAAGAAAATAATATTGTCATCAAAAATAATTTTATAAAAAATGTCGATATCATTTGAAAAAAGTTATAATATATGATAAAATCAAAAACAGAGGGTGAAACCTCATAATATCAAGGAGGGTCAACTATGGAAAAGAAACTGATTTATGACATCGGCGACAAACCAAAATTCGGACAATTGCTTATTTTTGCACTTCAGCAGGTTCTTGCAATACTTGCTGCAACAATAGCTGTTCCCACAATTATCGGCTTACCTACACAGATTCCTGCCGCTATTCTCGGTGCAGGTATCGGTACATTGATTTATCAACTTTTCACCAAATTTAAAAGCCCTGTATTTTTAGGCAGTTCTTTTGCTTTCTTAAGCTCTCTCGGAGTTGCCGTAGCATATGGTTACTGCGGTATTATCCTTGGTTCTGTTGTTGCAGGCCTTGTATATGTTGTTATCGCTCTTATTATTCATTTCACAGGCACTGATTGGGTAGACAAGCTTATGCCTCCCGTTATTATAGGACCGACTGTTGCACTTATCGGTCTTTCTCTTGCCGGTGCTGCAATGTCTGATATCGTAAAGGCAAATGCATCAACCGTTAACGGCAGCTACAACCTTGTTTCACTTCTGTGCGGTCTTGTGGCTTTCCTTGTTATCGTTATCTGTTCTACACAGAAAAAAGTGAAGATGGCGCGCCTTATTCCTTTTATCATCGGTATAGTTGCAGGCTATGCTGTTGCTGCAATTTTCACATTTATCGGCAAAGCTACGGATTGTGACTATCTTATGATAATAAACTTCCAGCCTATTATTGACAATTTCATTGCTGCTGACGGTTCGTTCAAAGGCGTTTCTGCATTCTTTGATTATCCTCATCTTGCAATTGTTGAAAGTATAAAAGAAATCATGTCAGGCAATCTTTCTGCTGAAATTCTTGCTGCAAATCCTGAAGCAAAGCTTCTTAATGCAGGCGGTATTGCAGAAGTTGTTATTGCTTTCCTTCCCGTTGCACTTGTTGTTTTTGCAGAACATATTGCTGACCACAAAAACCTTTCTTCAATTATTGACCGCGACCTTATCAAAGAACCCGGCCTTAAAAGAACACTTCTCGGTGACGGTGTAGGCTCTATTGCAGGTACTGTTTTCGGTATCTGCCCCAACACAACATACGGCGAAAGCGTAGGATGCGTTGCTATTACAAGAAATGCTTCTGTTGCTACAATTACAATGACTGCTTTCATGTGCATCATCCTTTCTTTCATCAGCCCCCTTATGGCAATTCTTCAGACTATTCCTTCCTGCGTAATGGGCGGCGTTTGTCTCACACTTTACGGATTCATCGCAGTATCAGGTCTTAAAATGTTCAAAGACCTTGATTTGTCAGATAGTAAAAATCTGTTTGTTGTTGCATCAATCCTTATTTCAGGTATCGGTGGTCTTGTTATTCAGATTCCTTACGCTGTGGCTGCTGACGGTACAATCACAAACACAATTCAGATTACTTCAATCGCAACAGCGCTTATCATCGGAATTGTAACAAATACAATTCTCACTCGTGTTGAAAAAAGCAAACTCGGCAAGGAGACAAAATAATAATGAAAAACTATGATAATGTAACTATTTTCAACCATCCCCTTATTAATCATAAAATTGCAATTCTTCGTGATGAAAAAACAAGCATGAAGGAGTTCCGCGAGCTTGTTGAAGAAATTACAACACTTATGACTTTTGAGTGCCTTAAAGAGGGTGTACCCACAACTGAAAAAGAAGTCAAAACACCTCTTGAAACATGCACACAGTACGTTGTGAAAGACGATTCAATTGTAATTGTTCCCATTTTAAGAGCAGGTCTCGGAATGGTCAACGGAATTCACGTGCTTTTCCCCTCTGCAAAGGTAGGCCACATCGGTCTTTACAGAGATGAAGAAACTCTTCAGCCTATGGAATATTATTGTAAGCTTCCTAAAGACATTGAAGAAAAGCTTGTTCTTGTGATTGACCCCATGCTTGCAACAGGCGGAAGTGCCTGTGATGCGATTGCAAAGCTTAAAGAACGCGGATGCAAGCATATCAAATTCATGGCTGTTATCGGCGCACCGGAAGGCGTTTCACGTGTTGCAGAAGCTCATCCGGATGTTCACGTTTTTGTATCAACTCTTGACAGATGCCTGAATGAACACGGATATATCCTTCCGGGTCTGGGCGATGCAGGCGACAGACTTTTCGGAACAAAATAATTTAAGCGAAAAATCCCCACCGCCAAAATCAAAGATTTTGCCACCTCCCCTTGGATTTTCAAGGGGAGGTAATTTTATTAAATTACCTCAAGAATTTTTCAAAAAATAATGGCGGAGTAAACCTCCGCCATACAATGATAATTTTGTTAATTTATAATCTCTTATTCATTTTTTTACTTGCTGCTTTTACCGAAACAACAACTATTCCCCAAACAACAAAATATACCGCAATGAAAATTCCCGTAAAAATTAATATTACTTCTTTTTTAAACGGAATCCATGTGTTCAGCAGATAGCAGGAAATGTAAGCACAATAAAGTGTTGAGAAATGGCATAAAAGAGATTTCGGCAAAGGCCAATGCTCAATCTGATTAAAAACAGTTGCGCCTGCCTGCACAAATGCAAGAAGATAAATTGAAATAATTGCAACAAAAACTTCCGTTGCACTCAGGGAAAAATCGTTTTCAACTTTTGAAATTATCATATAAAGGATTCCCAGAATTATCGGTCCGAATCCGCCGAAAACAAGACCGCGATGAAAGAATTCTTTAACATATTTATTCATTTTAAATACCTAACCTTTCTTTGACTTTTTTAACGTTTCTTCTTGAAACATAGTCAATATAATTGTTTTTGAAAGTTACTGTCAGTGTGCCTGATATTGATGCATCAAACTTTTTAATTTTTCTGATATTTGCAATGCAGGATTGATTTATTTTCACGAAATTTTCACTAAGGTTTTCTTCAAGCTTGTAAAGTCTTGTTTTAACAAGAAATTTTTTCTGTTCGCACAGCGCGTAGATTTTATTGCTTTCAACTATGAAACAATAAATTTCATTCAGATTAAGCTTTACACCTTCTTTGTCTGAAAATCCGATAATATCAAAATTGTTTTCACAGACAAGCTCTTCGATTTCCTTTATTAAATCTGATTTTTCGTGAGCATAAATTATAACTTCTTCTTCGTGATTTTTATCGATAAAAATTTTGATTTTCACTTTTGTTCCCTCCTTGCATGTTTATATTACTCTGTGAATTTTATTTTTTCAATAAATTTCAAGTCAACGGTTGTTTTTATGATTTATGCGGTAAAAAATAACCGCAGAAAAGTTTCCGCGGCTCATACTTTACTTTTTTGAATGTTATTTTTTCTCACTATCTCATATTCCAATGGTCTTATCAGAATTCCCTCGGAAGTCATACAAATTTCAACAGGAGTCTGCTCTGTTATTTCACAAAAACGCCTTAAATCATTCGGTATTACCAATCGTCCCATTTTATCGATGTATTTTATCTGCCCTATCATTTTCATATCTTTCACCACGCGTTTAGTATTAATAGCATTGAATAAATGCTATAGCATTATATTATCATAAATATATGGTGAACTTTGTCGAATTTTGCGAAAAAAGAGTTGGTAGACCCAACTCTTTTAGTTATAGGTTATTTATATATGCATCAAGTATATCTGAAGCAGCTTTACGTTGTTTTGGTGTCAGACCTGATAGCTTCTCTGTCAGCTCATCAAAAACATATTCCCTGCCGGACGATACTTCATCCCTTAAAATATAGTCGGCAGAAATATCAAGTGCTTCAATCAATTTAATAAAAACAGATACGCTCGGCATTTTCAAGCCTCGTTCTATTTCGCCGAGATAGACAGCTCCGATATCTGCTTTTTCTGCAAGGTTTTCCTGCGTCATTCCGCATTTATTGCGCGCTTCACGGATTTTCTTGCCTAATTCTTTTTTATCCATATTACACCTCAAAGCATATAGCATTGTTTCTATGTTATAAGTATATGCTTTTCAGCTTGTTTTCAAAACAGTCTTAAGAATTAATATGATGCTATTAGCATGTATAATCAAATAAAAATACCGTCAGGAACAATCCCGACGGTATGCTAAATCAGAACAACTGTCCGATAACTTCAAATATCTTTGTAAACAAAGCTTCTATGTACAAAGGAATATCACTTAACATTGCAAGTATAGCGAGCATAAAATTTCCTCCCTTCTTTATAAAATGTTTCTTTCATAAATATTTTACAATTTAATTTCATACATGTCAACAGACAAGACTTGTATTTAATTATTATTTATTTTATAATTAAACTAATTAATAAACAGGAGGAAAGACCATGAGAAAAATTATCAACATCAATAACGATTGGCTTTTTTCAAAAACACAAAAAAATGCACCGGCTGATTTTCAGAGTGAATGGGAGAAAATAAATCTTCCCCATACATATAACGGTTCAGACGGTCAGGACGGCGGTAATGATTATTACAGAGGAAAATGCTTCTATGCAAAGGAAATTTCAAAAAATGATTTTGAAGAAGACAGGCTGGTTTTCCTTGAAATCAACGGAGCAAACTCTTCCTCTGAAGTTTTTATTGACGGTGAAAAGCTTTTTACACACCACGGCGGATATTCAACTTTCCGCGTTGATATTACAGACAAACTCAAAGACAAAAGCATTCTGTCCGTTGCAACGGACAATTCACCTAATGATTTTGTTTATCCGCAGATGGCAGACTTTACTTTCTATGGCGGACTTTACAGAGATGTAAATATTATCACTGTGGCAAAAAGCCATTTTGACCTTGAATATTACGGAGGTCCCGGTATTCAGATTACTCCTGAAATAAAGGGAACTTCTGCCGAAATTGACGTAAAAGCATATGTGAAAAATGCTGAAAACTGTGATATAAAATTTGCAATAAAAGATAACGGAAAAATCGTTGCAGAAAAAATTGTTTCTGCAAGCAAAGCACAGGAGATGCTTACAATTGAAAATGTTCATTTGTGGAACGGAAGAAAAGACCCTTACCTTTACACAATGGAAGCCGAGCTTATTTCAGGTGAAAAAGTTCTTGATAATATTTCTGCGCGCTTCGGTTGCAGAACTTTTGAAATTGACCCTGACAGAGGATTTATTTTAAACGGCAAAGAATATCCGCTTCGCGGTGTTTCACGTCATCAGGACAGACCGGGAATCGGTAACGCTTTAACTGAAAAAGAACACAGAGAAGATATTGACCTTATTTATGAATTAGGTGCAAACACAATAAGACTTGCTCATTACCAGCATTCGCAGACTTTCTATGATTTGTGCGACGAAAAAGGCTTTGTTCTGTGGGCAGAAATTCCGTATATATCAAAGCATATGCCTTCAGGCCGTGAAAACACAATTTCACAGATGAAAGAGCTTGTAATTCAGAACTACAATCATCCGTCAATTTTTGTATGGGGTCTTTCAAATGAAATTACAATGAACGGAGCAAAGGACGAAAGTCTTGTTGAAAATCACAAAGAGCTCAACGACCTTGTTCATTCACTTGACAAAACAAGGCTTACAACTGTTGCAGCAGTTACAATGTGCGGCATCGACGAGGAATATGTTCATATTTCAGATGTTGTTTCTTACAATCATTACTTCGGCTGGTACGGCGGAAATGTTCACATGAACGGCAAATGGTTTGACGATTTCCATAAGAAATATCCGAAAAAAGCAATAGGCCTGAGTGAGTACGGTGCTGAAGCGCTTAACTGGCATACGTCAAATCCCGAACAAGGCGATTATACAGAAGAGTATCAATCATATTACCATGAAGAGATGATAAAGCAGATAATTCCGAGAAAGTATATCTGGGCAACACATGTATGGAATATGTTTGACTTTGCCGCAGACGCACGCTCTGAAGGCGGCGAAAACGGAATGAATCACAAAGGTCTTGTAACATTCGACAGGCAGTATAAAAAAGACTCTTTCTACGCTTACAAAGCATGGCTTTCAGATGAAAAGTTTGTACACATCTGTTCAAAGAGATACGTTGACCGCGTTGAAGACGTAACAAAGGTTACTGTTTATTCAAACTGCGACGAGGTTGAGCTTTTTGCAAACGGAAAAAGCGTAGGCAAACAGAAAAAAGGCGAATATCCGTTTTTCAGATTTGAAGTTAAAAACGAAGGTGAAACAATCCTTAAAGCAGTTGCAGGTGAATATACTGATGAAAGCAAAATCAGAAAAGTTGAAACCTTCAATGAAGATTACCGCATGAAAGACGAAGGAAGTGTTATCAACTGGTTTGAAATCGACACTCCTGCCGGGTACCTTTCAATCAATGATACTTTAGGTGATATCCTTAAGCCTTTCAAGGGTAAAATCGTGCTTGTAAAAACTCTTCTTAAATTGAAAAACACTCTTTCAGGTGACAGCGATAAACCGAAAGAAAAAGAAAAGAAGAAAAAATCAGGCGGAAAATTCAGCGTTATGGGCTTTGATATCAACAAAACAATGATTGAAATGGCAAAAGGCTTTACTGTCAAAAGAATTCTCATGATGATAGGCGGTCAGCTTTCAAAAGAAGACGTGCTTGAAATCAATAAATCACTTAATAAAATCAAGAAGAAAAAGTAAAAATAATTT
The DNA here is from genome assembly GCA_017935325.1 of Clostridia bacterium. Classification (GTDB taxonomy): domain Bacteria; phylum Bacillota; class Clostridia; order Oscillospirales; family Acutalibacteraceae; genus SIG575. Next base: position 32,140 of record JAGBHV010000076.1, on the reverse strand, counting down.
CTTTCTTATCACATTTAAAATACAAATCACGCCCTTATTAAAGGATGCGGATTGACAACAAAAAACTACCCGGAGTTCCCGGGTAGTAATTTTTTTATCTGTTCATGAAATAAATGAATATAATCTGCACAATCAGAATTACAGGTATTCCGATTCTGAATGCAATCTTTTTTGTTTTGTGTCTGAAAGAATACATTCCGATAATTGCACCGAGTGAGCCGCCGAGAAGCGCCAGAAGGAACAAAATTTTTTCAGGCACGCGCCATCTGTTTTTTACGGCTTTCAGTTTATCAATTCCGAAAACTGCAAATGTGATTACATTTATAACCGCCATATAAATTATAAAATATTTCATTTTACTGTTTCACTTTGAAAGTATATGTTGTATCAGGATTTTCTGCTTCATAAACAAAGCTGAAAGAATATGTTCCGTCATCATTGTAGTAAACTGAATATCCGTCGTATCCGTTTGATGATGCAAGACTGAGTTTTTCACCGTTCATAATAATTTCAGGACATTCAAGGTTTGTGAATCCGTCAACTCTTACTGCAATATTGTTTCTGCCGCCTTTGATTGTAAATTCAGCTTCGTTGTTTTCAGCCACAACTGTGGGAACAAATTTATCTTCTTTTACAGTACCTTTTGAAGCTGTAACTGTTGCAGGCTTCAGAGCACTGTCTTCGCGTACCATAAGCACCTGTGCGTCTGTTTCTTCGTAGCCGACACCCCAGGGAAGAAGAATAAGAGTCAGCTTGATTGAGTCGCCTGCTTTGAAAGAAACGTTCTTTGCATCAAGAGTAAGAGCGCCTTCAGAATATTCGGTTGTTGATTGTTCTCTGAAAGCAAGGGGAGTGTCTGATTTTTCACCGCCCACAATTATTTCGCTGTCACGCACAATAAGTCCGAAGTTACATGCAAAACGTGCCTCAATTTCGTGCTCAGCATCTTTTGAGACATCAAAGAAACTGAAATAAGGTGAGTCTGTGCCAAGGGTGTAGTATTTTGTAGCAATAGTTTTTTCAACATCTGTTACAACGGGAGTGTTGTTTTTGTCAAGGTAACCTGCTTTGTCAAATCTTGCTGATCTTCCGTTGAAATTGAAAAGGTCAAAATCTCTTCTGAAGTTTGCAAAATTCACATCACGAAGGAAGTTGATTTCAACTTCATAATATGTTCTGTTTTCGTCAGTCTGGGGGAATTCCACATGACGGAGTGTGTATTCGTATGAACCGCAGTCTGAAACGTAGTTACTGTAGATATCGGAATAAGTCTGACCTACAGATTTTATATCTGCGTCAATATATTCGCTCAGAACAGTTTTCTTGTTGATAATTCCCAGTGCTTTCGGAGTATAATGCACAAATTCAAGAACACCGACTGAGTTAAACTGGGGCTGTTCAGGCCAGATATTACCGCTTCTTGTTCTGAAGTCAGGGAGAAGCCAACCGTCTTTATTGCCTACAAAGTAAGGTGCGATGCAGTTTGTTTCGGTTGCACCTGTTGAAAGGTGATAATATGAAACGTGGAACTCAATTGATGACAACTGTTTAAGCGGGAATTTACCCCAGTTCTGGAAAATGTTTACAAGAGTAAATGAAAGAGTTTCATCTGCTTTTATCGAAACGGGGAAGAAGCTGTCACCGTACTGATAGTCTTTTACACTGTAGAAAGATTCTCCACCGTCACCCTGGAAGTTTTTGCATACTTCAACGTCGATGGGAACAAGTGTGTTTTTGTCGTCAAGAATTGCACCTGCTTCAAGGCAACCGTTAGTGCCGAACATTCTGATATAGAAAGTTCTGTCTTTATCGTCAGATGTGATTGTGATAGGTGCTTTATATTGTCTTTCGGGATTGTTGTAAGCAGTTGTGAAATCAGTTCCGTTCATTGTGAAAGTGTAAGCACCGCGGAGTGCATCGTAACCTAAAAATCTTGCCCCTGCATCTGAAGCGTCAACAGTAATTCCTGCAAGGGGATTTCTTTCAAGATATGCTTCTTTATCAATGCCGTCAAAAGAATGAGTTTTGTCTGTGTAAATTCTTGTGCCGAAAGTAACGTTGTTAAGAGGAGATGAGCCTGTTTCGTCGTGCTTGTTAATGCCTGTACCTGCAGTATAGTTTGCAACAAATTTAAGCACATAGTAACCGTCTTCAAGAGTAAGTGAAGTTGATTTAACAGAGCCGTCAGAAGGTGCAATAAAGCCTACAACACCAACATTTTTGATATCAAATGCAACATAGTGAAGTGAGGGTGTTTTGCCTGTTGTGTTCTGATAAACACCGCCGTCATCCTTTGCAACAAAAGAAGAAACTGTGTCGGCGGGAATTTTTATAATACTGCCGAATTCCTGAAGGTCAGTTGTTTCTTCACAAGCATAGAGTGTTGACTGATTATAGAGTCTGTCACCGTAAAGATGATAAGTTTTGTCAACCTTGAAATCCTTTGATTTTCCGTCAAAATCTCTGACATGGCAATCGTAATAATAAACGCCGAGCCTTATTATATTAACTCTGCCAATATCTGATGAAGAAGAGGAATAATATGTTTTACCGTTATTGGTGGTGAAATATGTATCGAAAGAATCTGCAATATAAACATTGCCCTCAAGGTCTGTGAGAGTTGCAGAATTATTCTTTGTGAGAGAATGAGTCAGAATCATATTACTGTTTTTGAATTCATAAGCAGTTCTCTCAGGGGTTGTATATTTTGCCTGAGCCTGATTTTTAACCTGGTGTGCAAATTTTACTGATTCCGCCATATTTGTGTGGGAATCAATGTTGTTCACTATTTCTGTTTCCTGTTTTTCTTCGTTTTTTGTTTCGCCGAAGTCACCGTAGCTTATTCCGCAGAAAATAAACTGAAGAAAAGCAAGAACCGATGCGAGAAATTTTGTGATGGAGCTCATAAAAACACCTCTTTCTGTTTTATGGAGATATTTTAATACAATACAGAAATAATGTCAAACTAAAAGTATGAAACTTTAAAATTTATCGAAAAACGATAAAAATATATTGACAAACGCAAACGTTATATGTATAATGAAGGTACAAAATAACTTCAAAGGAGATTTTTGTATGAAAATATTGAAAAAAATATCAGCTATTATGTTGACAGGTATTATGGTTTTTGCGATGTTCTCACTTTCTGCAAGTGCAGAAGAGATGACAAAAAGCGATGTGGTCAAATTTTATCACAATATTCTGAAAGAAACAGCAGAAAAGAACGAGCTGATTCAGGTTAAAAGTGAATTTGAAGGAAATTACTCAGCAGACTTTTCAGGCCTTTCAGGACTTGATCTGAAGATTACAGAGAAAGTTTTATCTGTTTTTGAAGATTTTGATATTTATGAAGACCATGAAGATTATTATTTTGGTGTCTGCGGAGACTATGAAGAACCGTCAGATACAGAAATTTATGAAGAATTCAGCCTTGCATGGGAACTTGAATGGGGATATGAAATTACAGATGCAGTTTATGCTGATAACAGAATCGTAATCGAGCTTGAAGACGATCAGGAATATTGTGACAAAAAGACAATCACGATTGAGCTTGGTAATGACAACGTAATCAAAAAAATCACTGAAGAAAGTTATAATGAGATTGAAACATTATCATTGATTAAAAAAGCTCCTTTTATGGTAAAAATCGAGCAGGCCGATATTTACACTTTTGTATATGAGGAAGTTCCTGCAACAAGTCTTACTCTTTCGGAAACAAGTATTACTCTCGGTTATGAAGATACTGCAGAAATTACTTACGTGGTAGGTCCCGAAAATGCATCCTTCAAAGGAGTAAGCGTTTCTGATGCATATAATGAAGATGATGAAGCAGTAGCATGGGCATATGAGGCTGACGGAAAAATTTATATCGAAGCAGTGGACGAAGGTACAGCTACAATTGAAGTACGTACATATTCGGGAGATATTCTTGCAATCTGCGAGGTAACTGTTGAATACAGTATGTGGGACAGAATTGTTTCAATTTTTGATAATATAATGTTCTGGCTCGGATTTATTTTCTGATTCAGGTTCTGACTAAAATGATATAGGACAGTTTTGATGTGTTATGAAAACCTGACATAAAAACTGTCCTTTTCAGTTTTTTGTATGATATGTGCGGAGGAATACCATGTTGAAGGTTTCTAACAAGTTTTCAATAAACTTATCAATTGCAATTTCGGTTTTATTTTTTATAGCGTGTATTGCGGGGCTGTTTATAATGCCCGTGCTTGTGCCTATGCTTATAGATACACCTGATAACATCGGAAACAGAGGAGATATAACAGAAATCGGCAGAGTTCTTGTAATGGCGGTGTCATATCTTATTCTTGCAGTTTTTATTTTTGCAGATGTTCTTATGTTCAGATTGTTGCAAAGGGTTAAAAACGGTTTTGTTTTCACCGAACAAAGCGTTTCTCTCATCCGCGGTGTTTCCTGGTGCTGTTTTGCAGTATGTTTATTGTTTGCATTTCTCGGATTATATTTTCAGCTAAGCTTTATCGTTGCTTTTCTGGGGATTTTCCTCGGAGTTTGTCTGAGAGTAGTTAAAAATGTTATCGCAGAAGCAACCGAAATCAAAAATGAAAATGATCTGACAGTCTGATTGGGGAAACACGAATGATAATTATAAATCTTGATGTAATGATGGCAAAAAGAAAAATGTCGCTGAATGAGCTTTCGGAAAAAGTGGGAATTACTCTTGCCAACCTTTCAATTCTCAAAAATAACAAAGCAAAGGCAATAAGATTTTCAACTCTTGACGCAATCTGCAAAGCACTTGATTGTAAGGTTGAAGATATTATTGAATATGTGGAGTAGATTATTTGTGCTGCTCCTGATAAGGAGGTTATGTAATGGATAATATAAACGAAAATAAAGAAATCGCTGAGGTAAAAAAAGAAGAGCCGAAAAATATTCGTGAGTTCAATACCTATGACAGCTTTTTTGCGTGGTTTTCTTGTATAGCATCATACATTTTTTGCCTTGTTTTCCCAGTTACGCAAACTCCCTTCGGCGGAATGTTATTTATAATAATGATGTTTTTGTTCACTTTTATTTTTCTTAAGGTAAAAGGGCATAAACTTACTGCAACGTCTGTTTGTGCAGGTTTATCTGCAGTGATTTTATCAGTATCGCTTATTGTATCGTCAAATTCTTTTATTCATTTTTTTGCTTATGTATATTGTCTTTGTGCATATTGTTATTCTGTTTATACTGCAATGGGCAATACGATTAAAAAAGGTTTTTCAAACTATCTGATTGCCGATTGGATAGAGGCTGTTTTTATTCTGCCTTTTATATCGTTGAAAAAACCGCAGATGCATCACGCAATGTTTTCAGGCAAGAATAAATCAGGGCTTAATGTAATTAAGAAACTTGTTATCGGTTTAGGCATTGCTGTAATTCCCACATCATTTGCTTTTGCATTACTGTCTTACGATAATAGTTTTGTAAATCTTGTAACAGGAATATTTGACTTTGAAAGCTTCAGCTTCTGGGAATATTTTATCAGCCTGATTTTTGCAATACCGTTGGGAATGTGCTTGTTTGGACTTTATCTTTCGTGCAACGATAAAAATATAAGCGGGAAAATAAGTGAAGAAAAAACAAAGAAGCTTGCAGAAAAAATATCCATAGCACCGGTTATTACAATTATTGCAGCGGTTATACCTCTGTTTTCTGTTTATGTTCTGTTTTTTATTTCTCAGTGGCAGTATTATGTTTCAGGTTTTACGGGAGTACTGCCTGAAGGCTTCGGTTATGCAGATTATGCACGTGAAGGATTTTTTCAGCTTTGTGTAGTATCTGTGATAAATCTGGTGTTGATTATTTTACTTATTCTGTTTACAAAAAAGAGTAAAGGTTCATCAGTAATGATGAAGATAATTGTAATAGTTTTTTCTGTTGCAACGCTTGTTCTTATCAGTACGGCAATTGCAAAACTTGTAATGTATATAAAAATTTACGGTCTTACTCAGAAAAGATTTTATGCGGCGTGGTTTATGGCTGTTATAGCACTTGTGTTTATTGCAGTTGCTGTCAGCAGATTTATTCCTAAAGTCAGCGTTCTTGCGGTATCAGCAGCAATATTTGTTGTGTCTTTTACTTGCCTTGCACTTTGCAATGCGGACAGGATGATTGCAAAGTATAACGTTGACAGATATCTTAACGGAACTATCAGCACAGTTGATGTTGATGCTATGGAAAACCTTGGCGATGCGGCAATACCTGAATTTGTGCGACTTGCGGAATACCTTGACTCTGCGAAAGGAACAGATATTCTGGAGGATGTCAGAAATAAAAAAATTGTGGTTGATCCCGAATATAAAGTGGCAAATTTCTGGATTTGCTATGATATTACAGAAGTTGATTATTTGTATTCAGGCAATGATATGCAGGCACTTCTGACAAATGCTCTTATAGAGAAAAAAGTTGAACTGGAAGAAACAGAAGACAAAGAAATTTTTGCTTTTACTTTTAACAGAAGAAAGGCAGAAATTGCAATGAAAGCCTCTTATCTGGTAAAATAATTGAAAGCGAGGAGTTTTATGAAAAAACTTATTATTGCGTTAGTTGTTATAGCTGCGGTTGGTGCAGCAGGGTTTGGTATATATGAAGCAATGTTTTATAATGCGTGGCCTGTTTTGCAGGAACTGCCAAGGTATAAAGAAAGAGAAATATATTCTGTAGATAATTTTACCGATGGTTCTTACTATGCGAAATTTACCTACAGAAATGTGACGGAAGAAGACCTGAAAGAAGCAGAGGATTTCAGTAGAATTACAAAAGAAGATGCCACAAAAATCCTGCACAGTATCAGCTGTTATGAAGATTTTATCAACAATATGGGAATGGAAGAAATAACAGAGAATTATGATTTTGATAAATCTGTTGTAACTGAGGATGACTATTACTATATGGAAAGCGGAGAAGGCTTCTATCAGGATGAAAACGGAAATGTCAGCGAAACAGGTTTTATTTCTTTATATTATTTTGATACGGAATCACAGATTCTTTATTATTTTTATAACAGTATATAATGCACAATTGAAAACCGTCTATGGGTAACAGGCCTACAAAATATTGCAAACAGACTTCAGTGACAGCAGAAAACCTCCCCTTGAAAACGCAAGGGGAGGTGGCAAAATCTTTGATTTTGACGGTGGGGATTTTTAGTTTAAATTATTTCTGATAAAATTGTGTTTGAGAGGAGAAATCCTTGTTTTGTAAAAGATAAATTTTCTCCGTCATATTTCAGCAGATTCATCTTAATAAATCTGTCTGATTTTTTCAGAAGTTCATCAAACTTTTCTTCGCAGAATTTTTCTGCGATTTCTTTTTTTGAAACGCCTTTAGTCAGCCTTAACTTCAGCATAGCGTATTCGCTGAAGCTTCCGCCGTCTCCGTCAGGAATATATGCGGTGGGATTTTTTAAATATTCTTCAAAGTTTCTTGAATGGTAAAATCTTTTGCCGTTTAAATAAGAATGTGCTGCAGGACCGAGACCTAAATATTCTTCGGAGTTCCAATATTTTAAATTATGTCTGCTTTCATAGTTTTCTTTTGAAAAGTTTGAAATTTCATATTGATGAAAATTATTTTTTTCAAGATAATCGCAGGCAAACTCGTACATATCGCACACTGTATCTTCATCAGGGAGAGGCAGTGTGTCTTTTCTTCTGTAAAAGAGTGTGTTTTCTTCAATTTTCAGAATATATGCACTGATGTGTTTTGCTCCTGAAGAAACGGCAAACCCCAGAGTTTTTTCAAGGCTTTCCGGTGTCTGTTCAGGTACACCCAGCATCACGTCAAGGGAGATGTTTTCAATGCCGTGTTTCTGACATATTTCAATTGATTCTTTAACTTTCTCAATGTCAGAATGTCTGCCGAGCATTTTTCTTTCTTCATCAATTGCCGATTGAAGTCCCATGGAAATTCTGTTAACGCCTATTGATTTCAGAGTTTCAATCAATTCTTCATCACAGCTTGAGGGATTTACTTCAACGGTAATTTCTCCGTCTGAAAAGTTAAACTGATTTTTTGCATTTTCAATAAGCTTTTTCAGCCTGCCTTTTCCGAAAACTGACGGTGTACCGCCGCCTAAATAAATTGTGTCGGCAACTATATTTTCATGAGAAAAAATTTCTTTATCAAGCGCGTCAAGATACGCGTCTTTTTTTTCGTCAGTTCCCCGCATTGAATAAAAATCGCAGTAAGGACATTTTGTCTGACAGAAGGGTATATGAATATAAATTCCTTTTTTGTTTTTGTTCATATCATCACTCTTCAGAAAATTAACGCCGCCCTTTTGATTTTAATATTTTATAAGATATCTGTCTGTTTCCCACTGGGATACCATAGTGCTGTATGCATGCCATTCTGCTTTTTTACCTTCTATGTATTTTTCAAATACATGCTCGCCTACAGTTTCTTTGATGAAAGGATCTTTAATGCTTTCTTCAATTGCTTCTTCAAGTGATTTGGGAAGCATTTCTATGTTGTTTGCTTTTAATTCTTCATCGCTCATATCGTAAAGGTTTGCATAAGTCGGTGCAACGGGTGTAAGACCTCTTCTGATGCCGTCAAGTCCTGCTGCAAGGCAGAGCGCCATTTCAAGATAAGGGTTGCATGACGGGTCGGGGCTTCTCAGTTCAACACGCGTTGCCTTTCCTCTTGCAGAAGGGATACGGAGCAGACTGCTTCTGTTGCTGACGCTCCATGAAATATAAACGGGAGCTTCATAGCCGGGAACAAGACGTTTGTATGAGTTTACAAGGGGGTTTGCAAAAGCAGTAATGCCTTTGATATGCTCCATAACGCCTGCTATAAAAGCATATGCATCTTTGCTCAGGCCAAGCTCATCGTCAGGGTCGCAGAATGCATTTTTTCCGTCTTTGAAAAGTGACATGTTTGTGTGCATACCGCTTCCGCAGATACCGAAAACAGGTTTCGGCATGAAAGTAGCGTGAAGTCCGTGATGCTCGGCAATTGTTTTAACTACGTATTTGAAAGTTACAACGTCATCAGCCACATGAAGAACTTCTCCGAAGCGGAAACCGATTTCGTGCTGACCGTCAGCACATTCATGGTGAGAGGCTTCAATTTCAAATCCGATTTTTTCAAGTGCAAGGCAGATATCGCGTCTGCAGCTTTCGCCAAGGTCAATGGGACCCAGGTCAAAGTAACCGCCTTTGTCAGCAGTTTCTGTTGTGGGGTTTCCGTTTTCATCACGTTTGAAAAGGAAGAATTCACATTCAGGTCCTACATTGAAGCTGTAGCCCATATCCTCAGCTTCCTTGATTACTTTTTTCAGAACATTTCTCGGGTCACCCATGAAAGGTGTGCCGTCGGTTGAATAAACGTCGCACATCATACGTGCAGTTTCGGTGCGCCACGGGAAAATTGCAAATGAATCAAGGTCGGGTTTGAGGTACATATCTGATTCATCAATTCTGACAAAGCCTTCAATTGATGAGCCGTCAAACATACATTCTCCATCGAGAGCTTTTGCAAGTTGCTTTACAGTGATTGCGACATTTTTCGGAGTGCCGAAAAGGTCGGTAAACTGGAGTCTGACAAATTCAACGTCTTTTTCTTTTGCGATGCGAAGGATATCTTCTTTAGTGTATCCCATAAATTAAGCTCTCCTTTCACCCGAAGGTGGATTTATTCGTGTTATTTATTATACCATACGCTATGATTTTGTCAATGAATAAAAATGCACGTAATAATGGTTTTATTACAAGAATATTAGTGACTATTACATATAATTCATAAAAATTATAGAAATTTTGTTATATAAACACTTTAAAAATTAATCAGTATATGATATAATACTTTGATGAATACCCTGAAACGGATGAAATCGTAATCTGTCAGGAAAAACTTCTGAGAGAAATTATTTTTGAATAACCGTAAATACGATAAATTTCAGAAAGAGGAGAATAGTTATGTTATTTACACAGGAAGTCGGTATAGACCTCGGCACGGCAAATACCCTTGTGTTTGTCAAGGGAAAAGGTATTGTTATCAGAGAGCCTTCCGTGGTGGCTGTTGACGAGCGTTCAAATCCGCCAAAGGTGGTTGCTGTAGGAACAGAAGCAAAAGAAATGATCGGCAGAACTCCCGGTTCAATCGTTGCGGTACGTCCGCTTAAAGACGGTGTTATTGCTGACTTTGATATTACATCGGACATGCTTAAAGAATTTATCCGCCGTGCAATCAGCGGTTCTCCTTTCTCGAGAGCAAAAGTAAGAATCTGCATTCCCTCAGGCGTTACAAGCGTTGAGAGACGTGCAGTGCATGATGCGGCAAGAAGTGCCGGTGCAAAATATGTAAGCCTTATTGAAGAGCCTATGGCTGCGGCAATCGGTGCAGGTCTTCCCGTAAGAGAAGCAAAGGGAAGCCTCATTGTTGATATCGGCGGCGGTACAGCTGAAGTTGCTGTTATTTCCCTCGGCGACATTGTAACATCACGTTCGGCAAGATGCGGCGGCGACAAGCTTGACGAAGCAATTATTGCACATATCAGAAAAAAATATAACGTTCTTATCGGTGAAAGAACTGCAGAAGATATTAAAATCAACCTCGGCTCTGCTTATCCTTATGAAAATGAGGGCACAATGACAGTAAAGGGCAGAAGTCAGATTGACGGTCTGCCGAAGCTTATTGAGATTTCCGCTGACGAAATCCGCGAAGCTCTTGCAGATTCAGTCAGCCTTATTGTTGAAGCTATACGTTCAACTCTTGAAAAAACACCGCCCGAGCTTGCATCGGATATTATCGATAACGGAATTATGCTTACAGGCGGCGGTGCACTTCTCAGAGGTCTTGATAAGCTTATTGCTATCGAAACAAAAATGCCTGTTCATATTGCTGAAAATCCCCTTGACTGTGTTGTAAACGGAACAGGTATCAGCCTCGAATCAAACACTCTTATATAAAATCCGAAAGGAAGGCTTCTCAATGGGAGAATTTTTCAGAAGTAAAAAATTTAAAATTCTTGCCTGTGTGGTTGCAGCACTTCTGGTCGGCACAATTTTTGCCGCGCTGTCGCATAACGGGACATCTCCCGTGTCTTCTGTTCTGAGTGCCGCTTTTTCTCCGATAGAAAGATTTTCTTCTTTCGTAGCAGAGAAAACAAACGGTTTTACGGTTAATTTCCGTTCTTCCGCATCTTACCTTGAAAGGGTAAAAGAGCTTGAAGCTGAAATTGAAAAGTATCAGGTTCAGCTTGTTGAATTTGAGCAGACAAAGCAGAAAATTGCCGTATATGAGGAGTTTCTTGATGTAAAGGAAGAAAACCCTGATTATGAATTTGAGGATGCCTCAATCATTGCACGTGATTCAGCTGATATGTATTATTCTTTCGTCATAGGAAAAGGTTCATCCTCCGGTATAGAAGTGAATGACCCCGTAATTTACGGCAAGCACCTTGTAGGTGTTGTTTCAAGCGTTAAGATTAATACTGCAGTTGTAAAAACAATTCTTGACCCGGAGCTTAATGCGGGCGCATATGATGTTCAGAGCCGTGAGTACGGTTATGTAACTACAAACAACGAATTATCATCAGACGAAAAATGTATGTTACCGGGTCTTAAAAGTTCAACTTCAATAACAAGCGGTTCTGTTATCTGCACATCAGGTATCGGCGGAATTTATCCGAAAGACCTGATTATAGGAACAGTTGATGAAGTTCTCAACGATACGCAGACTGTGTCTGTATATGCAGTAATCGAACCCGGCGTTGCAATTGCAGACCTGCAGGATGTTTTTGTAATTAAAAGCTTTGACGGGCAGGGAATTACAACTACAGACTGATTTTATCTCAATATGATATTAAGGTGGTGAAGAATAATGATAAAAGAAAATTTACCTATTTATATCAGGAGAGTAATTCTTGCTCTTATCATTGTTCTTGCCGCAATTCTGCAGAATACCACAGGTTCATTTGCGCAGATGCTGTCTGCCAACATAATGCTGTTGATTCCGCTTGTGGTATCAATATCGATGTTTGAAAGTGAAACAGTCAGTCTGGCTTTCGGTCTCGGAGCAGGAATTCTGTGGGATACAGTAAGCGTAAGAGGTCACTATTTCCATTCGATTATTCTTTGTGTAGCGGCATTCTTTATTTCCATGCTTGTCAGAAGAAGAATCAGGAACACGCTTTTCAGTTCAATGGTTTTCACTTTTGCTACCGTATTTCTTCATAACACATTGTACTGGATTCTGTTTGTGCTTATACCAAACCCGCAGGGCTCAGTAGCAGCTTATTTCAGTTTTTATCTGCTTTCATGCATTTATACGGTAATCATAGGAATTATAATTTATCTTATTGTCAGACCGATAGAGAGAGTATTCAGGGTCTGATTTATGCTGTCAGTAATTTCAGGGAGGTGACGTGAGGTGCGTAAACTGAATAACAGAGACTATGCAATTATGGGCGTTTTTGCTCTGATTTTCTTTGTGTTTATTATCCGTTTCGGCTATTTTCAGATTGTCCGTGCTGATGATTATGAGAATGCGGGAAAAAGCGTATCTTCACGCTCTGTAACGGTCAAGTCCACCCGCGGAGAAATTCTTGACAGAAACGGTTATCCTCTTGTTACAAACCGTCAGGGAAATGCTGTTATTTTTGATGCTTCAAATAAATTCCCGTCATATGAACAGCAGAAGGAAAGAAATAAAATTATTCTTAAGCTTATCAGACTTTTTGAAAAAGCAGATGAGGAATGGATAGATAATCTTCCTATTGAAGTTGATAAAAACGGCAATGTTCTTTTTGAGCAGGACCGAGAAGAGGATATTGCGGCGATGAAAAGCCGTGACAGGCTGAATCTGAACAGTTATGCAACGGCGGAAAACTGCCTTGATGCACTTATAGAAAGGTACAGCCTTCAGGAATATTCAAAGGCTGATGCATGCAAAATAGCATCCGTTTGTTATGAAATGCTTTTAAAGAGCTTCAATGCGTCAAATCCGTATACTTTTGCTGATGACGTTTCAGACAAGCTTGTTTCAATAATCAAAGAAAACAGTGTTTTTCTTCCCGGCGTGGATATAGAAATAACAACTTACCGTGAATATACTGACGGCTCGGTTGCACCGCATATCATCGGAATGACCGGCGTTATAAGCGCTGAGGAATATGAGGAAAAGAAAGACACTTACGGCATGACTGATATTATCGGCAAAAACGGTATCGAGCTTGCCATGGAAACTTACCTCAAAGGCAAAAACGGACTTAAAACTTATTACAGTGATGCTTCAGGCGAAACGCGTGTTGAAAATACAGTAAATCCCGAGCAGGGAAATAATATAATTCTTACTCTCGATTATAATCTGCAGAAGGTTGCTCAGGATGCCGTAAAAAATTGTCTTGATACTTTTGAAAATAAGGGCACACCTCCGGCAGGAAGTGCAGTTGTTATCAAAGTGGACACGGGAGAAGTGCTTGCGGCAGCAACTTACCCGAGCTACAATGTTGAAACTTATAATAAAAACTATAAGAAATTAGTAAAGAACGTGGCTGCTCCCTTGTGGAACAGAGCCTTTTTAAGCACCTATGTTCCCGGTTCAACAATGAAACCCGCTATTTCAATTGCAGGCCTTGAAGAGGGCGTGATTACAAGCAAGGACGGAGCATTCTGCAACAGTAAGTATACCTATAAAGATATTACTCTCGGTTGCACAGGTGCTCACGGATTTGTAAACGTTGTGTCTGCTATTCACCATTCGTGCAACATTTTCTACTATCAGCTTGGTGAAAAGCTTGGCATTTCAACGATGAATAAATACAGAAAAATTCTTGGCTTTGCCCAGAAAACCGGTATTGAAATTGAAGAAGCTTCAGGTACGCTTGACAGCCCCTCATATCGCCAGACCTTAGGTCAGGAATGGTATCCCGGTTTTACTTTGCAGTCAGCAATCGGTAACGCAGGTGACCAGACAACACCTATTCAGCTTGCAAACTACTGTGCAACAATTGCAAACGGCGGAACAAGATATAAATGTACACTTATAAAATCTATAAAATCATATGATTATTCCACAACGATAATGGAAAACGAGCCTGTAGTTGCTGCTCAGACAGGCATTTCGCAGTCAACGCTCAGATATGTACGCGAGGGTATGCTTCTGGTAGGAACTGAAGGTGCATGTCAACCTGCTTTCAGCACTCTTCCCGTGAAGGCAGCTGCAAAAACAGGTACATCCCAGGTTGAAAGAGTTGTTGACGGCACAAGAAAAATATGCTACAACGGTTTCCTTATCACGTACGCTCCGTATGATGACCCGGAAATTGCAGTTTGCGTAGCTCTTGAAGGCGCAGGCTCAGGTGCATCTGTAGCACCTGTTGCAAGAGATATTTTTGCTTACTATTTCAATGAAGATAAAGATGCTGAAAACAATACAGCGCAGGATGAACTTTACGACCAGTATACAGATACAGGCGTGCAGAATGAAGATTTAATACAATAAGGAGAATCTCAATGGGTATTTTTAAGAAATTCAGCATGGGGCTGAAAAAAACAAGAGAAAGCATGGCAGGAGCTATTGAAAATATGCTCCACAGCTACAAGGATATTGATGAGGAATTATATGAAGACCTTGAAGAGATTCTTGTAATGGGCGATGTGGGTGTTGTAACAGCATCCGAAATCGTTGAAAAGCTCCGTGAAAGAGTCAAAGAAAAAAATATCGGCACTCCCGCAAGAGTAAAAGAGCAGATTAAAGATATTGTTGCCGAAATGCTTAAAGGCGAAGAAGAAATGAGCCTTATTACAATGCCCTCCGTAATTCTTGTAATCGGCGTTAACGGCGTTGGCAAAACCACAACTATCGGTAAAATGGCAGCAATGTATAAAGCTCAGGGTAAAAAAGTTATCCTTGGTGCGGCTGATACCTTCAGAGCTGCAGCTATTGAACAGCTTGAAGTATGGGCGGACAGAGCCGGTGTTGATATTGTAAAACATAAAGAAGGCGCAGACCCGGCAGCAGTTGTGTATGACACAATTCAGGCAGGTATTGCAAGAAATGCAGACATTATTATCTGCGATACTGCAGGCAGACTTCATAACAAGAAAAACCTTATGGATGAGCTTGCAAAAATTTACAGGGTTATTGATAAAGAGCTTCCGTATTCTGACCGTGAAAGCTTGCTTGTGCTTGATGCAACAACAGGACAGAATGCAGTCAATCAGGCAAGAGAATTTAAAAATGTTGCCGAAATTACAGGTATTGTACTTACAAAGCTTGACGGTACTGCTCGCGGCGGTGTTGTGCTTGCAATCAAAAACGATTTGCGTGTGCCGGTTAAATTTGTCGGCGTAGGTGAGCAGATTGATGACCTTCAGCCGTTTAACCCGAAGGCTTTTGCAGAAGGACTTTTTGATGCGGAAGTAAGCCATGATGACGACGATGAAGAAGATGAGGATTAATTAATGGATTTTTTAATTGCAACTCATAATAAAAAAAAGCAGGCAGAAATGCAGAGAGTTTTAGAGCCTCTCGGCATCAATGTCAGAACAGCTAAGGAATTAGGAATTGAACTTACGGAAGTTGAAGAAAACGGAACAACTTTCCACGAAAATGCAAGAATAAAAGCACTTTCAGGATGTAAAGAAAGCGGACTTCCCTGCATTGCGGATGATTCGGGTATATGCGTTGATTATTTAGGCGGTGCACCGGGAATTTACTCTGCAAGATATTCAGGCGGAGACGATGAAGATAACAATGATAAGCTTTTAAAAGAGCTTGAAGGTGTGGAAAAAGAAAAAAGAACAGCTCATTATGCCTGCAGTATTTCCTGCTGTTTCCCTGACGGCAGAGAAATTACAGCCGAGGGCAGATGTTACGGATATATAGGCTTTGAGAGACAGGGCACAGGCGGTTTCGGATATGACCCGTTGTTTATTACCGAAATAGGTTGTTTCGGAGAAGTGTCGCCTGAAGAAAAAGATGAAATAAGTCACAGAGGAATTGCTCTGAGAGAGCTTAAAGAAAAATTAGAATCGGAGAAATTATATGACAAGTAAGGAAAGAGCAAATTTAAGAGGTCAGGCAAACTCCCTTGAAGTTTTGTATCAGATAGGTAAAGGCGGAATCAATGATGCTTTTATCGAGCAGACTAAAGCTGCACTTAAAAAGAGAGAGCTTATAAAACTTAAAGTTCTTCTCGAATCTTCACCCGTATCTCCCCGTGAGGCAGCAGAAGAAATTGCTGAAAAAACAGAATCTGAAGTTGTGCAGGTTATCGGCGGATGTATGATTTTCTATAAATACAATCCTGAACTTCATCAGGATGAAAAGAAGAAAAAGCCTGCAGCAAAAAGATTATCAGATATTAAAGGAAAAAGAAAATGAGAATCGGTCTTTTCGGCGGCACGTTTAATCCTGTGCATTCAGGTCACGTAAATCTTGTTAAAAATTTCAAAGAGAAGCTGAGCCTTGATAAAGTTCTTGTTATTCCTACTGCTCAACCGCCTCATAAAGAAGCAAAAGAACTTGTGTCAAGCGAAGACAGAATAAATATGTGCAGGCTGGCTTTCGGCGAATTGGCTGAAATCAGCGATATCGAGATTTCACGAGGCGGAAAAAGTTATACGGTTGAAACTCTCCGTGAACTGAAAAAAATATACAAGGATGATGAATTTTATTTTCTTGTAGGTTCAGATATGCTGCTCAGCTTTAAAAGATGGTACAGGTGGGAAGAAATTCTGACCATGTGCACTTTATGTGCAACTGACAGAAACAATGAACAAAGCTGCAAAGAAGCTGATAAAGACTTCTTTGAAAAAATTATTTTCTGTGATTTTGAAAAAACTGTTGTCAGTTCAAGCGAAGTAAGGGAAAAACTTGAAAAAGGTGAATCGGTTTTATCTCTGCTTCCGTCGGAAGTTTATGACTATATTAAGGAAAAAGGATTATACAATGCTTGACACCGGAAGAAACGAAGAATTTAAAATACTGATTAAGGAAAAACTGAAAGAGAGCCGTTATATACATTCTCTGAATGTGGCTGATTCTGCAAAAAAACTTGCAAAAAAATACGGATGTGATGAAGAAAAAGCATATACTGCAGGACTTCTTCACGATGTGATGAAAAATGCAAGTGATTTTGAAATGCTCAAGGCAATTGATAAAGCGGGTATGAGCCTGACAGTCTGCGAAAAAGCCAACAAAAAGCTATGGCACGCAATAGCAGGCACGGCGTTTATGATAACAGACCTTAATGTCAGTGATGAGGATATAATAAACGCGGTGAGATATCATACTACTGCAAGAAAAAATATGTCCACACTTGAAAAGGTGATTTATGTTGCCGATTTTATTTCAGCAGACCGTGATTATCCGGGAGTGGATGAGGTAAGAGATGCAGCTGAAGAAAGCCTTGAAAAGGCAATGATGATCGGCCTTGAATTCTGTATTCACGAAATTGTGGAAAGAAAACAGATTCTTCATCCTGATAGTGTTGATGCATATAACGAGATAATAATTTCCGACATGGAGGTTTTAATATGAAATACGAAGAACTTATAAAAAATATTGTAAAAGTACTTGATGAGAAAAAAGCTGAAGATATAAAAATTATAGAAACTGCAGAGCTTACTATTGTTGCAGATTGTTTTGTTGTGGTAAGCGGTAATTCAAGCACTCACGTAAAAGCTCTTGCAGGTGAGGTTGAAGATGCACTATCAAAGCTTGGAACAGAGCCTGAACACATCGAGGGCAGAGCAACAGGCTGGATTCTCATGGATTACGGCACTGTGGTTGTTCACGTGTTTGATAAACCGAGCCGTGAGTATTATAATATTGAAAGACTCTGGCAGGATGCAAGTATAAAAACTGCAGAAGAAATTCTTGGTTAATTGATTTAAATTAGGAGTTGAAATAAAATGAATTATGATTTTAAAGCCGCTGAAAAGAAGTGGCAGGACAAATGGGAAGAATCAGGCGTTTTCCACGCAGTAGACAATTCTGAAAAAGAAAAGTTCTACGCCCTTGTTGAATTCCCTTATCCCAGCGGTGCAGGTATGCACGTTGGTCACATCAAGGCTTATTCAGGTCTTGAAGTTGTATCCCGTAAACGCAGAAAAGAAGGCTACAATGTTCTTTTCCCCATCGGATTTGACGCTTACGGTCTTCCTACTGAAAACTACGCTATCAAAACAGGTATCCACCCCAGACAGGTAACTGACGATAAT
Source organism: Clostridia bacterium (assembly GCA_017935325.1). Classification (GTDB taxonomy): domain Bacteria; phylum Bacillota; class Clostridia; order Oscillospirales; family Acutalibacteraceae; genus SIG575. The sequence continues at coordinate 13,937 of JAGBHV010000076.1, read as the reverse complement.
ATTGCAAAGTTTACTTCACAGCTCAAACGTGTAGGTTTCTCTTTCGACTGGGACAGAGTTGTTGACACAACTGAAGAAGGTTACTATAAATGGACACAGTGGATTTTCCTTAAAATGTTCGAAAACGGCCTTGCTTTCAGAGATAAAACTCTCGTAAACTACTGCCCCTCTTGTAAAGTTGTTCTTTCAAACGAAGATTCACAGGGCGGTAAATGCGATATCTGCCATAATGATATTGTTCAGAAATCAAAGGACGTTTGGTACTTAAGAATTACTGAATATGCAGACAAGCTTCTTGAAGGTCTTGACAGTGTTGATTATCTCCCCAACGTAAAGCTCCAGCAGGAAAACTGGATTGGTAAATCAACAGGTGCATTCGTAAACTTCAAGGTTAAAGATACAGACGAAACATTAAGAATCTACACAACACGTCCCGATACACTTTTCGGCGTAACATTTATGGTTATGGCTCCCGAGCATCCTATGCTTGACAAGTATCAGGATAAGATTGAAAACTTTGCAGACGTTGAAGCCTACAGAGCAGAATGTGCAAAGAAAACAGAATTTGAAAGAACACAGCTTGTAAAAGATAAAACTGGTGTACGTCTTTCAGGCTTTGTGGGAATCAACCCCGTAAACGGTAAAGAAATTCCCATTTTTATTTCTGACTATGTTATGATGGGTTACGGTACAGGTGCTATTATGGCTGTGCCCGCACACGACCAGAGAGACTACGATTTTGCAAAGAAATTCGGCATTGATATTATTGAAGTTATCAAAGGCGGAGATATCGAAAAAGAAGCTTACACAGGCGACGGAGAAATGGTTAACTCTGATTACCTTAACGGTTATACAGATAAAAAATCATCTATCGCACGTGTTCTTGAAGAGCTTGAAAAACAGGGTATCGGCGAAAAAGGTGTTCAGTATAAAATGAAAGACTGGGCATTCAACCGTCAGAGATATTGGGGTGAACCTATTCCGATTGTGCATTGTCCCGATTGCGGAATGGTTGCAGTTCCTTACGAGGAGCTTCCTCTTCTTCTTCCTAAAGTTGAAAACTTTGAACCCGGTTCAGACGGCGAAAGCCCCCTTGCAAAAATTGATTCTTTCGTTAACTGCACTTGCCCCAAATGCGGCAAACCTGCAAAGAGAGAAACAGACACAATGCCTCAGTGGGCAGGTTCATCATGGTATTTCTTAAGATATATTGACCCCCACAACACAGAGTGCTTTGCTGATATGGAAAAACTTAAATACTGGGGACAGGTTGACTGGTACAACGGCGGTATGGAACACGTAACACGTCACCTTATCTATTCCCGTTTCTGGCATAAATTCCTCTATGATATCGGTGCAGTACCTACAGCAGAACCCTATGCAAAGAGAACTGCTCAGGGTCTTATCCTCGGTCCTGACGGAGTTAAAATGTCAAAATCAAGAGGAAATGTTATCGACCCCAATGATGTTGTTGATGCTTTCGGCGCAGACGTGCTTCGTACATACGTGCTCTTCATGGGCGACTACGAAAAAGCAGCACCCTGGTCAGAAGACAGCGTAAGAGGCTGTAAGAGATTTATCGACAGAGTATGGAATCTCCAGACAATGCTTACAGACGATGATGAGTATTCAGAAAAACTTGAAGTTTCTTTCAACAAAACAATCAAGAAAGTTTCAAGCGACATCGAAAATCTTAAATACAACACTGCTATTGCAGCACTTATGACACTTCTTAACGAAATTTACGATGCAGGCAAGGTTACAAAGAAAGAGCTTTCAACTTTTATTTCACTTCTTAATCCCTTTGCTCCTCACGTTACAGAGGAAATCAACGAGATTATGGGCGGAGAAATGCTGGCAGTAAGCCCCTGGCCCACATATGATGAAGCAAAATGTGTTGATGCAACAATCGAAATCGTTGTTCAGATTAACGGTAAAGTAAGAGCAAAGATGAACATTCCTGCTGAAATTTCAAATGAAGATGCAATTGCTATGGCAAAAGAAGACGAAACAATCAAAGCAGCGATTGACGGCAAAACAATTGTAAAAGAGCTTTACGTAAAAGGCAGACTTGTAAATATTGTTGTAAAATAATTTAAGCGAAAAATCCCCTCTGACAAAATCAAAGATTTTGCCATCTCCCCTTGCATTTTCAAGGGGAGATTTTTTGTCGAAAATTATAGCCACACCTGATACATTCAGGTGTGGCTATTTGTTCATTTCGGGATTATCTGTTCTTCCGACTAAATAATCAACGCTGGTTTTATAAAAATCCGCTAATCTTATCATCAGACTTAAAGGTATCTCTCTTTCACCTCGTTCATATTTTGAGTAAAGAGATTGATCACAAGTAAGAAGAGAGGCAATCTGTTTCTGTGTCAGGTCGTTATCCTCCCTGATATCTTTTATTCGTAAATACATAAAATCACCACAAAAATTATACAATAGGACAAAACGTCCTATTGACATTTAGGACAATATGTCCTATAATATCCAAGAGAAATGATTTTATGCATTTTTCAAAAAATATAAAGGAGAGAAAACAAATGAAAACAATCAAAAAAGTTTTGTCAATTCTGCTTGTGCTTGCAACACTTTTCAGCATAAGTGCCGCATCAACCTTGTCTGCATCAGCAGCATATTATGAATCCGAATCTAATGATTCTTATGCAACGGCAAATACACTAAAACCGAATAGCACAATAACCGGCATAATAAATGGTGCTAAAGATACTGATGTGTTTATTGTAAAAACATCGGAAGATGGAAAACTTACATTTACTTTTAATCATCAACACGCAAGTATCTCCACGGGCTGGATTGTAGATATATATTGTTATTCGAACGGTAAATATGAAGAATTATCAACAGCTACTATTTTTTCGGGAGATGATGAAGTAATAAATCTTCCATCGATAGGTGCTGTAATATCTGGAGTTTATTATATAAAAGTTACTTCTATATGGACTGATGTAGAAAAATATGATTATAGCATAAAATGCACGTTTAAAAAAAGTAACTACTATGAAAAAGAAATGAATAATTCCTATGGTACAGCCACCACAATATATGCAAATAATGAGTATGGAGGTTATATAAATGGCTCCAATGATGTGGATGTTTATAAAATAATTCCATCAAAGGAAGGAAAGATAACACCAGTATTTAGGCATGTCAGTGAAGAAAGTGTACAAAAAACCACGTGGATAGTAACAATATATCAGTATGCAGATGGAAAGTATAAAGAAATTTCAAAAAACTATCCATCTTTACATGTTGGAGAAAGTGAGAAGCTTCCTTCTTTTGTTGTAGTAGCAAACGGGGTTTATTATATAGAAGTTGATTCGATATGGACTGATACAGAAAAACATGAATACGGAATAACAGCAAAATCATCAACTGAGCCTTCTGTTGATATCGGAACTGGAGAAAATGTAGGCGGCAACGATGATAATATAACTGACCCCGGATTTTCTTTTATGGATGTACTGAATGCAGTTTTGGATTTCTTTAAGTGGCTCTTTAGTGCGGTGCTTTCATTCTTCTCATAATAAAGTAAAAATAAAACTCTGCCTCAGATCCTTCGCGTACGCTCGAGGATGACGAGGTAGAGTTTTTATTTTTAAATTAAATTTGATAGACTTTTATCAGGCTTTTCGCATACATAGACATAATGTTCTTCAAAGTCGTCGTAGCCTGTTTCTTCCTCTGTTAACATTGTGTCGGAATAGTTTTCAACAAGCCAGAGGTAAGTTTTCCCTTCATAGTCTTTATATTGTGTTACCTTGTTATCCTGGATTGCCTGGTCAAATCGTGAGAGCCCCTCTGTTCTTGCATCATCCCAGCTTTCTGCACCGAGAAATGTTACGGGAACAACATATTCGGGCAGTTCATCAATTCTGACATATACGTCATCATAATAAGTAATTGTTGAATAATCTGCTGATACCAAAGCGGGCTTTTCACTTTCTATAAATATTACAGGTTCTATAAAAATAGTAAAAATCAACAACAGAAGAAATCCGAGAAAAGCAAATAAACAGCCGCGGCCTTTCTTTTGTTTGCCTTCTTTTTCATCATATTTTTCGTGATAGTAATCGGCTTTCAGAATATTCTTTTTTATCACTCGCGGTTTGCAGAGATGTCTGAAATAAATTCTTCGTACAGGCCATGAAATTATCATATCAATAAAGCCGAAACCCAGGTCAGATTCCAGACCGTAACGGGTGTGCTTTTTAATTACTTCTTTGCAATTTTTACCTTTTACTTTTAAAAGCTCAACATTGTCGCACTCACAAATGATTTTCGGATAAGCAATAAGAAAATCATTGTATGTCAGTGTTTTATCGCCAAGACTGAAAACGTCAAGGTCGATGTTCACAACTGAATCAGGTTTTATGTTTGTCAGCTTGTAGGTGCAATTGACCTGCAAAGGATATTCCGATGCAAATTTCATAGCTTTTCTTGTGAGCTTTGATATGATTTTTTCCTTGAGATTGGTAGCGCTGTTTTTTACTTCTTCAAAATCGCTGTCAGTAATCATATCACCTGTTATTCTCAATGTCAGGTCTGTTTCTTTTATTTCAACCCATTTGCATTCGTCGAATTTTATATTGAAAACGTCACCGTTTACTTCTATAGTCATCAGACTGCAGAAATTGTTTACAAAGCAGATTCTTTCAATACCGTCTTTACTTGCCGATAATATATCATCAATTGTTGTGCCCAGTGTTTCAGCAAGTTTTTCGAAAGTATCCATTCTCGGAATTGCCTGACCGTTTTCCCATTTTGAAACTGCTTTATCGGATACATCCAATTCTTTCGCTAACTCTGATTGAGTCATATTTTTTTCTTCGCGTAATTTACAGATATAGTTTCCGAACTTGTAGTTGTTCATTGAATCACCTCGTAAATCAATTATACATTATGCTTGTATCCAAAAGCAAGAAAACGGGGGTAGAATAAAAGTAGAAATTGATTTTCTTTGAAAAAACACCTCTTCAGTCCTGAAAAAAGGATGATGAGGTGTTTTGTTTGTAAATTTATTTTTCAGTATAAATTATTCTTCTCAATTGCGAATCAACTACCAGCATATCCTCGTAGTTGGAAGCGATTCTGTCTTTGAAAACAAGCTTTGTTGCCCACGGGTGATTTTTTATGCTTACAGTCAGAGTATGTATGCCGCTGTCGTTTACAGAAATCATTGTGTCATCAAGTTGAGAAAAAGAAAACAGGTCACAGTTTTCATTCACATATCGTTCAACATTTCCGTAGCTTTCTCTTGCACCGCCGAGAGTTATGCAGAAAAGCTTATTGTTTTCATCCACAAAAAGAGTCGGTCTGAAACCATAGTACGCTGTGGGATGAAATTCGTTTTTCAGAACATCAATATTCTTTTTTCTTTCTTCAATGTGTTTTACGGCATCGGAAAGGTCGTATCTGATTGTGTCGTGCCAGTTATCGCTTAATTCCTGACTGCATTCGCAGCAGAGTTCACCGTCACGGAATTTTTTTCCTTTATTGAAGCTTCCGATTTTTTCACCGCAGAAGTCGCAGTATTTTTTCTTGAATAAACCCATAATATTTCTCCGCTAATAAAATTGTAATTACATTATACCGTTTAAAATCATAAAAATCTACTGTTTTTGAATATCTTTATTATTAATTTGTTTATTTCGAAAGAACTTTTATAAAAAATATAGACTTTTTTGCATGCTTTATGTATAATAATGTATAACAGAATAAAAAAGGGGAGAGTTTTATGATATGTAACAAATGCGGAGCACAGAATGCAGAGGGAACTCCTTTTTGTCCTTCTTGCGGAAACCGTTTAGCAGCACCGCAGAATAATTATCAGCCTTATCAGCAGGTTCCGCCGATGCAGTATGCACAGCAGACAGAGCCTGTAACTTCAATCGGCAAGTATCTTCTCTGGTGGCTCGTGGGCTTTATCCCGTTGGTAGGCTTTATTCTTACAATAGTTTTTGCTGTTGATAATTCAAATAAGAACAGAGCAAACTTTTTCAGAGCACAGCTTATTATAATGGCAATAGGAATACTCCTTTCGATTATTGCTGTTTCTCTTATAGTATCAGCCGGTGTAGGCATGATGAACGAAGTTTATGGTATTTTTGATACAATAGAATATCTTGTTTAAGTTTAACAATGGTGAAAGCCGTTTAAAAGGAGGTCAAGGAAAATGAGAATTTGTCCTAATTGTGGTAATAACGTTGATGACGGAGTAGCTTTCTGCAAAAATTGCGGCTGTAATATGGCGAATCAGCAGCCTTTTCAGTACCAGCAACCTGTATATGACCAAAAGGATCACACTGCGGAATTTGATGCAGGAGAAGTTTCAAAAAACAAACTTTTTGCTTCACTTCCGTATTTTCTCGGTATATTGGGAATTGTAATTGCATTGCTTATAAATCAGAAAGAAGAATCATCATATCTTTTATTCCATATTAAACAAGGTGTAAAAATTGCAATCGTTTCTTCAATTGCTATAATCATTCCTTTTGTAGGCTGGTTTGTGTCGGTAGTTCTTTTTGTACTTGCACTTTACAGCGGTTTCATAACACTAAACGGAAAATCTAAAGAAGTTCCGATAATTTCTTCTATTGATCTTCTGAAATAATCAGTGTTGATAATTAAGAAACGACCTTACGATGGCTTCAATCGTGAGGTCGTTTTCTATATCTGTTTTATCTTATTGACCCAACCGTCCGGGGATAAAGTATCACATCGCGGATGTTCTGTATTCCTGTGACATACATCAGAATTCTCTCAAAGCCGAGACCGAATCCGCTGTGAGGAACAGAGCCGTACTTTCTTAAATCAAGGTAATCGGAATAATCCTCAAGATTCATATTTCTCTGTTTCATTGCGTCAACAAGCTTATCGTAATCTGCTTCTCTTTCGCTGCATCCGATTATCTCGCCTACACCGGGAACAAGCAGGTCTGTTGCAGCAACAGTTTTGCCGTCAGGATTTTGTTTCATGTAGAAAGATTTGATGTCTTTCGGATAATTTGTGATAAATACAGGTTTGTTATAAACTTCTTCCGTAATATAGCGTTCATGCTCTGTCTGCAAATCACAGCCCCATTCAACAGGGTATTGAAAATCTTTTCCGCTTTCTTTCAGAATTTCAATTGCTTTTGTGTATTCAAGCACTGCGAAATCCTGTTTTGTGAGTTTTTCAAGCTTTTCGCTTAAGCCTTTTTCAAAATGCTGATTGAAAAAGGCAATTTCATCAGGACATTTTCTGATGACTTCGGCCACAATATATTTTATCATTTCTTCAGCAATTTCAATAATATCTTCAAGCTCTGCAAAAGCGACCTCAGGCTCTACGTGCCAGAATTCGGCAACGTGACGGGGTGTGTTGCTTTTTTCTGCTCTGAAAGACGGACCGAAAGTATATATTTTACCGAATGCCGTTGCAGCAACTTCTCCCTCTAATTGTCCGGAAACACTAAGTCCTGCTTTCTTTTCAAAAAAGTCATCGGCATAATATTCGTCTGCGTTTTTGTACTTGTCGCTGTAGCCGATTGTGGTTACTTTGAACATTTCTCCTGCACCTTCGCAGTCACTGCCTGTAATGAGAGGTGTATGGATATATACGTAATCTCTTTCCTGAAAATAGCGATGAATGGCATCAGCCATAACAGAACGCACACGGAAAACTGCGTTGAAAGTGTTGGTTCTTGTTCTTATGTGTGGCATTGTACGTAAATATTCAAGGGTATGGCGTTTCTTCTGTAAAGGATAGTCGGCAGGGCATTTTCCCAGCAGAGTTATTTCGGCAGCTTCGATTTCCGTGCCGCCCTGACGTGATTCAACAGCCGTACCACGGACTTTTATTGAACAGCCGAGTTTCATTGTTTCAGGGTCAATACCGGAAAAATCTGATTTGTTAATAACAATCTGGAGATGTTTCAGAGTAGTTCCGTCATTAAGCTCAATGAATGCCATATTTTTTGAATCTCTTGCTGTTCTTACCCAACCGCAGACGGTAACTTCTTTGCCGTGGTAATTATGGTCAGATATTATATTTTTAATATCAATGTGTTTCATTATAAAACTCCTTTAGCTTTGCCGGAATAAAAAAATAAGCTGCTGTAAAAACAGCAGCTTAAAATAATTCATCAGAATGCAATGGTGTCTGCCTTTGCCATATCCCATTTGCCTTCGCAGAAATTAGCTTTTGCATCTGTAAGTTTTGTGTCAACATCTGCTGTAGCGTATTCTTCAGCGGGTACGAAATCACAGAAGCCTGTTGCGATACCTGCGTAATAGTTACCCATTTCAGCAAACTTACCGAGAGTGATGTTTTCGATAAGTGTGATGTAATAGATGTGCCAGTTTGTTTCGATTGTGCCGTATGTTTCTATTTTAGCACCGTTGATAACTTTAGCATCGTCAGCTGCTGCTTTAGCGCCGAGCTTGAAAGCTTCAAGGTAAGCGTCGCTGTCTGCTGTGAAAGCAATGTTTTCGCTGTCAGCTTTTGTTGCAGCTGCAATACCTGCAAGGCAGTAAGCTTCTTCATATGCGGGATAGAAGCAATGGAAGTTTGCTGTGCTGTCATATTTCTTTGCGCCGTCAAGGCAAACAAAGACGATATCTTTATAATCTTTATTATTAGCAAAAGAATAAACAATATCAGTAAATGCAGGGTCTGTTGAAAGCACAACGTTACATCCGCTTTCTTTTACGCAAGAAACGATAGCATCCTTAATTTTCTGTTCATTGTCAACGGGAAGCTTGTTCTTCGGGATTGTACCTGCAATGCCGTATGTACCCATCATTTTGTTAAGAGCTTCGTTCTGAACAAAAGAAGCTGTGCCTTCCTTTTCATAATCATCTGCAAAAAGAATACCGATTCGGATATCACCTGATTCAACGCCGTCGGGAATTGCCGGAGTGATTTCAGCGTCCTGGATAAGGTCGCATGATGAAAGTGCGAGAACAATAAGCAGAGCCATCATTACTGAAACAAATTTTTTAAACGTTTTCATAAGAGAATTTACCTCCAATACTTGCGGTCCGTCAGAGCGAATCCACATAATAATATAAGTATATATTAATTTGGCAAATATTGCAATAGTATTTTGCAAATTTTATTGATGTGATTTTTTGTGTTGTTTTGACTAATTTACCATAAATTGCTTTGTCAAAATAACAAAATTAATAAAAATTAATAGAAAATTCACCAAAACCTATTTACATATCTCAATCTTTGTGGTAAAATCCCATTGTAGAATAAGATAAAAGTGTAATTATCTGCATTTTTATGAGAGAGAGGTCTGAAATATAATGAAAACATCAGTCAGACTCTTGTCTATTCTTCTTACTGTCGTTCTTGTGTTCAGCATGTTTGCTGTTACTGTTTCGGCAGAAGGAGAAGTAGCAAATGTCACAATCAAAACAGATGTTGATACTGTAATAGCCGGTGATGTAGTTACTGTAACAGTCAATGTTGCAAACAATTACTATGCGACATCAATGCGTTGGCCGGTGCTTTTTTCTAATACTTTTTTTGAATTGGTAGAGGGTTCTGTAAAGGCAACTGATGAACTGGATGCTCTCGGCGGTTCAGCAAAATGCAACGAAACACCCGACAATACAATTTATACTACTACATATTCTTCAACTGATTATACAGGTGTCCTTGTTCAGTGGACAGCAGCTGTTTCTGCAACAGGTATTGCACCGTACAATCAGGCAGACGGCATGGATTGCTTCACTTTCCAGCTTAAAGCCAAGACAGATATTAATGTAGGCGATTCAGGAAGCATCGTAATTCCTGAAGATTACCCCCGTTTCTATAATTATATATTAACGGATACGGAAGAACCGTTCTCACCTGATAAGGTTGTAAAGTGTGAAACTCTTGTTCACAATTTCGAAGGTGCAACAGTTGAATGTGTAACACCTGAGATTCTTCCTGTAGAAGATTCAGGGGTAGTTCTTGATAAAACAAAGAATTACATAAAAGGTGTTGCAATCGGCACAGTTGATAACCTTGATGCTTATGTACGCGCTTCTGTAGGAGAAATCTCAATCACTCCTGCAAAAGAAAACAAAATGGGTACAGGCTCAAAGGTAAGCCTTACACATAACGGCATAACTTACGAAACATATACACTTATTATTGCCGGCGATGTTAACGGTGATGCATATGTTGACTATATGGATTTAATGCTTGTTGACTGGTATGAAGCATATGGTGTTACTTTCAGCGGTGTTCAGAAAATTGCAGCCGACCTTAACGGTGACGGAAAAGTTAATGCAAACGACAAAATTGCTCTTGATGCATATCTCAATTTCGAATATGAAATTGACCAGGTAACAGGCACAGTAATAGATTTATAATTCAGTGGTGTTTTTCTCGCAAAGAGAATTAAAATATAAAGTATTATATTAATACCAAATTTACCATTTTAGGAGGTAAACAAAATGGCAAAAAAAGTTCTCAGTATTGCACTTGCGTTACTTATGATTTTTAACGTATTTGCAGTCGCAGTATCTGCAACAGTGTGGACAACAGAAGATGCTGTTATCACACTCAAAACAGATGACACAAAACCCATGCCCGGAGATGAAGTTACTGTTACAGTAGCACTCCAGAACAACTACAATGTTCATGCCCTTCAGATTATGGTGGCATACGACAAGAACTATTATGAAGTTGTTGGCACAGCAGACAATGCATTCACAAATCTCCTCGTTTCAGACGGTGCTAAATTCACAGGTGTAGCACAGGCTCACCTCGATGCAGCAGCACAGGAAGCTATGTATGCAGGTCTTTATTCAGACGCACAGAAAGCACAGTTCGGTCTTGTAAGAATCGGTTATGTATGGCTTGCAAGCCTTGCATCAGATGCAGGTGAAACAGCAACACCCGTATTCACAAATGCAACAGACCTTGCTTCTTTCAAACTTAAGGTTAAAGCAGACGCTCCCACAGATGGTAAAGGCGTAATCATGGTTGATCCTGTATTCGTTGTTGAAGAAGGCGTTGATACACCTGCTTTCGATACAAGATCAGCTACATACGTTGGTAAAGGCGCAACAACAATCTCAGCATCAGCAACACAGGGCAAACTTTATGGCCTTCCCATCAATGTTGACGGTGCTAAATTCGCAGGTTGCGCTCACGTAGCAGGCGCAGCAGTTAAAGAAAATGACGTAGCAGCAGACTGCGTAACAGCAGGCTCATACGATATGGTAACATATTGTACTCTTTGTAACGAAGAACTCTCAAGAGAAACAACAACAGTTGAAGCTCTCGGTCACACTCCTGCAGAAGCAGTTGAAGAAAACAGAATTGAAGCAACTGCAACAGAAAACGGTTCATACGATATGGTAGTTTACTGTACAGTATGTGGCGCTGAAATTTCAAGAGAATCATTCGTTATCGAAGCACTTGGTCATACAGCCGGCGACGAAGTAATCGAAAATGAAGTAGCAGCAGACTGTGTAAACGCAGGTTCATACGATAAAGTGGTTTATTGCACATGCTGTGAACCCAAAGTTGAACTTTCAAGAGAAACGGTTACAGTTCCTGCTCTCGGCCATACAGAAGGCGAAGCAGTTGAAGAAAACAGAATTCCTGCAACTCCCACAGAAAACGGTTCATACGAAATGGTAGTTTACTGTACAGTATGTGGTGCTGAAATTTCAAGAGAATCATTCGTTATCGAAGCTCTCGGTCACTATTCAGGTGAACCCGTAGAAGAAAACAGAGTAGAAGCTACATGTACAGAAGCAGGTTCATATGATAAAGTTGTTTATTGTACATGCTGTACTCCTGCAGTTGAACTTTCAAGAGAAACAATCGTTATTGAAGCTCTCGGTCACACAGAAGCAGAAGCAGTTGAAGAAAACAGAGTTGAAGCAGACTGCGTAAACGATGGTTCATACGATATGGTAGTTTACTGTACAGTATGTGGCGCAGAAGTTTCAAGAGAATCATTCGTTATCGATGCTCTCGGTCACGATTATGAAGCTGTAGTAACAGCTCCTGATTGTGTAAACGGTGGTTACACAACATACACATGTTCAGTTTGTGGCGATAGCTACGTAGCTGACGAAGTTGAAGCTCTTGGTCATACAGAAGCAGAAGCAGTTGAAGAAAACAGAACAGAAGCAGACTGCGTAAACGCAGGTTCATACGATATGGTAGTTTACTGTTCAGTATGTGGCGAAGAACTCTCAAGAGAAACAACAGTTATTGAAGCTCTCGGTCACACTCCTGCAGAAGCAGTTGAAGAAAACAGAGTTGAAGCAACAATGGATGAAAACGGTTCATACGATATGGTAGTTTACTGTTCAGTATGTGGCGAAGAACTCTCAAGAGAATCATTCGTTATTCCTTCACTTGGTTCAGGTCCTGCTGATTACACAGAACTCAATGCTCTCAGAGAAGAAGCTGCAGCAATCGACCGTTCAGCTTACTCTGATGAATCACTTGCAGCACTTGATGCAGTCCTCGCAAAAATCACAGACGATATGAAACTTCCTCAGCAGGATATCGTTGATGGTTGGGCAGACGAACTCGAAGCTGCACTTGCAGGTCTTGATCGTGTTGTAGAAAAAGCTAATGCTAAAGTTCAGATCGTTCTCAATAAAGCATCAGCTGTAAAAGACGATGTTATCACAGTAACAGTTAAACTTACAACTAACTACTATGTAACAGGCGTTCAGCTTCCCATCCTTTATGATAAGACACTCTTCGAACTCGTTGGTAACGAAGGCGGTATGTCATATCTTACATTTGATGCAAACAGCAGCTTTGTAAACGGACGTTACGACCTTAACGGTAACTCAGGTCTTACAAATGGCTTCAAATACACATCAGATGCAGCAACATGGAACACTGATACAGCAAAAGCACAGTATGACTATGCTTGGATTACAGCAGCATTCAATAACAACACAAACACATCTAAACCCAACACACTTGCAATGCCTCAGGATGAAGTATTTGTTACATTCCAGGTTAAAGCACTCGGTGATGTAGAAGACACAACAGAAGCTATCTTCATCAGCCCCGACTGGACAAAGACAGATACAGTTAAAGCCGGTACATTCACAATGGGTTACTCAGATACAGAAGTTAACACTAAACCTCTTACATATGTTACAACAGGTATGACATACAACGTTGAAACAATTGCTATGGAAGGCGTTGACTTCACAGGAACAGTTGAAACATTCAAGACAAATACTGACAATGGCGAAGAACTTACAACAATTGAACTTATCGCTGATGGCGAAGTTAAATATTCAACAACAGTTGCAGGTGTTGGTGTTCAGAACTTCACAATTGAAGGCGTAGAAGCTGGTGCTTATACAGTTAAAGTTTCTAAGAAAGACCATGTAACTCGTGAATATGAAATCACAGTTGAAGACGAAGCTATTGAAGAAGAGCTTAAGATTCACCTTAAAGGTGACATAGATGGTAACGGCAGACTTATGGTTACTGACTACAATGCTATCCTCAAACATGTTAAGAAGACACAGGTTCTTGAAGGTTATGCTTTTGCATGTGCTGATATAGACGGCAACGGCAGAATTATGGTTACTGACTATAATAATGTTCTTAAACATGTTAAGAAAACAGCTCTTCTCTGGTAATTATCTCCGAATAGTAATTTTATAAATAATCCAGATCGTCCAAAAGGAGCAATCCTTTTGGACGGTGTGGACTTTTAATAGGAGGAAAAAATATGAAAAAATTCTTAGCAATTGCTTTGAGTATATTGATGCTTGTAGGCGTCATGCCACTTTCAGCAATGGCAGCAGATGTTGACTTCGTGTTTGACTTTGTAGCAGACAAAACAGAAGTTAAAGCAGGCGACGAAGTAACAGTAACACTTAATGTTACAGGAACAGCGGACGCACTTTCAGCAGGTTGGCAGTTCGAACTTG
>JAGBHV010000075.1 GCA_017935325.1 Clostridia bacterium | reverse complement strand
GTGACAAAGACAGGATGTGACCCTCTGCTGCCCCCTTGCCTTAAAGGGAGGGGGACCGCGCAAGCGGTGGAGGGATATAAATACATCTTGAAAAGGAGTGAACTCATTGACATACAAAACAACACACCGCCGATAGAAGCTCAGGAGCAGAAAGCACTTTTCACCTGGGCTGAATTAAGCTTGGGTAAATATCCCGACCTGAAATGGATGTATCATATTCCGAACGAAGGCAAACGCTCGAAGTCGAACGGTGCCGAGCTTGTAAGGCAGGGACTGAAAAAGGGAGTACCGGATATATGCTTACCCGTTCCGAGAGGAAAATATCACGGTTTATATATCGAGATGAAGCGTGTCGGTGAAACCCTGAGAGATGATCAGAAAAAATGGATGCAAGCCTTGGCAAAGAACGGTTACTGCTGCTACACGGGGGACAAGGGCTGGGAAGATGCCGCAAAGGCGATAGTCATGTACCTTAACCTGAAAGGAGAAGAAGATGAGATATAAAATAACGATCATTGTTGAGCCTGATCCACACACCGGGCTTGTCGGTGTAAAAGAAGATTTTACTACATATTGCGAAAAGTTCGGTGATGTCAGATCCGTCAGGGTTGAACCGATCGAAGCTGAACAGATGAAGATGAAATTGTGAGGTGAGGATGATGAACGATAACGAGATTATAAAGGCTTTAAAAGAACACATTAAACGCACTGAAACCATCAAGTATGGTGTAAAAAAAACAACTTATGTTAATGCTGAACTCTTAAAAGATACCCTTGACCTTATCAACCGCCAACAGGCAGAAAATGAAGCTCTGATTGCAGGTCAGGAAACAATATCAAAATATATTGAAGAGCAACAGGCAGAGATTGAAACCCAAAGTCAGAATTTTAAGATGTTAGTTTCTGACCATAGGTGTTTGCAACAGTCTTTTGATAATTTAAAAGGCTTGTATCAAGCAGAAAAAGAAAAAGTTGAAAGTGCAAAGAGTAAATCTATCTATTTTGCAAAAGAACTTCAAAAGGCAAGGGCAGAGATTGAGAGGTTGCAGGAATCTATTGAACTTATGAAAGGTGCAAAATGTGTATATTCTTATGACGGTGAAACTTTAGAATATTGCACGGTATCACCTTGCCCGGTTTACAAGACAGCCGAACAAATCAAATCCGAAGCAATCAAAGAGTTTGCAGAGAGGTTGAAAGCAAAGGTTGACAGAACTGAAACAATTTGTACATCGTGGTTATATGGATATATCGAATACCTTGTAAAAGAAATGGTGGGTGATACGGAAAACCGCATAAAACGTGAATACCGTGACGGTGATCCTGATTGCCCGATATGTCCGAGATGCAGGCAGATGCCAATGCAACATCATCACACAAGAATTGACGAGATACACGACGAAGCAAGAATAAGTATTTGTTCGTCTTGTTTAGGGTGCATCGTTACAAGAAAAGATGAATTCCCGAAATTCTGTACTTGGTGCGGACAGGCTTTAGATTGGAGTGATACAGAATGAAAGATTATTTCGAGGATGCTTATGATGATTTTATGAGTCTGCCGGAAACATTTGCTGAAATCGGAAAGGATGTTTTAGAGATTATTGGACATATCCTGATTTATATAACTCTTCCAATTTGGGTTGTACCTTATTTCTTTTATAAAGAATTCAAAAAAAGGAGTGACAACAATGTGTGAATATTATCATAACGAATTTTGCGTAAATGATGATTGCCCCTATTGTGCTGATTATTGCCCCGTTACAGAACATCCCGAAGTGTGCAAGTATGCGAAAGTGGGTGAAGAGTGATGTTGTATGTCATTATTGTCTTTTTCCTTTATTTGACTGTTCGTGATTATATCAAAGACCGTAAAATCGAAAAAGAACTTGCTGAAATAAAGCGAGAGTGTTTTGAAAGGAGTGACAACAATGCCGAATGAATTAAAACCTTGTCCGCTTTGTGGGGGTAAAGTGGAACTCGAAGGAATATCTTTTGCATACCTCGGTGCTTCAACGGAAGTACATTACGCAAAAATACAGTGTCAATGTGGGCTTACGTTTGAAAAAGAATGGGAAAGGCGAACAACATTAGATGGTTATGTAAACTTATCTGAAGATATCATAACAGCTTGGAACAGGAGGGTTGACAATGGCTGAATTTATCATCGGGGAATGCAAATGTGGCGGTTCTGTCTTAGCGGAATTTGGGTTTAGTTGTTCAGGAAAACCTAAAACAAGTATGAGGTGTGATAGATGTGGAAAAGTATCAATCACAATCGGCAACAATAACAATCCAATGAAATTGTGGGAGGGAAAGTACAGCACTGAATACATAGATCGCAGGAAACTACTCAAAAAGATAACAGACATTGAACTGATAATATCATTGAATAGGGCAGATTACAAAACAGAGCTAATTAAAGCGGTTAAGCTATATGAAAATGCAATATTAAAGGCAATTTTAACAGAACCATCCGCTTGTAACAGGTGCAAATATTGGAACACGAACGATTGCGGAGCTGTTCGTATGGCTGACCATTTGCTTAAAAACGGTGTAATTGTACCGCCTTGTAAGGTGGGTGATACGGTGTATGCTTATTGTGAATATTTCGGTGTATTGCCGTATTTAGTTGGAATTTTTCATATCGGATATATGGGTAAAGAAGAAAATTATCTGCACTGGGAAGCGACTTCCTTTGCCACCGAAACAGATGAACTTCTTGACGAGATGGATTTTGACCTTGATGACATCGGAAAACATGTCTTTTTCACCCGTGAAGAAGCGGAGAGGACTTTGGAGGGAAGAAAGGAGGAATAGCGAGCTTGCAGAATAAATACAAAATGCCGCCCGACGTGCGACGGACGGTGATATCTATAGTCCAGGGGTACGAACGGCGAAAGATTCAGCTTCGCCGTGATGAAGAGGATATTCTTTCTCTCGGCAGCGGTAAGTTTGAAACCGTGAAGGATGACGAAGGCAAAGAGACTGAGCGAGCTTTTATGCCGTCGGGCAAGGGCGGAAAGTCATCTGCAGTTGAGAATCAGGCTATGAGGCTGTTGAATTTACATAATTCTTTTGATTACAGATGCAACAAAGCAATCGATGAAGCTCTTGATGCTCTTCCTCTCTCTTCTTATACCCCCGAGCTTGCAAAGAAAGTCAGGAACATGATATTTCTTTCTTGCATCCTTGGTAAGCGTTTCTGTTTCGAGCGTGCAGGTATAGTCGGAATTGAAAAAAGCCGATTCTATCAGCTGAGATCAGTTTTTCTTATTTCCATTGCAAAAAAGCTCGGTTATTTATAAAAGAGTGGTCAGTGGAACGAAAAAAGGGTCTATAATAAGTAAAGTGAAATTATATACAGCCGTTCGGGACAACCGGGCGGCTTTTCTTTTGGTGATGCTATGAAAACTCTTGAAGATTTGGCAGAAGAATATCTTGAAACTGCTGAAAATCTTAAAAAGAAAATCGAAGAACTCAAGCGGCGCGATCCGGGAACGAATCCTGCCGCGATTCATAAAACAATCGATACATATGAGCAGATGTACGATGAAGCAATTATGAACTACAACAAACTTAAAAACTACTACAACAAATGATGTATTCCGAGCTTGCAAATTTTGCAGGTTCTTTTTTTATATAAATATTAAAAAACTACTTATTTTTAGGCAAAAGAGGTGAGTGCGTGGAAAATTTTCAGAAATTTTCAGAAAAAACGGTGTCTGCGAAGCAGTTGAAAGCCATAAATATGTTGATTTATGAAGACTTTTCAAAGAGTGAAATTGCAGAGCAGCTGAAAATAACTCCTCAGACTTTGTCAAACTGGTTAAATCCGAAGAAAACTCCGCACTTCATCGAAGCCTTTGAAAAGGAGCTTGCAGTGGCGGACAGGCTGAGAAAAAATAACTACAGAGTTGTCGCTCAGAAAGCACAGGACAAGCTCATTGAACTGTTAGATTGCAAAGATAAACAGGTTGCCTTCCGAGCTTGCAAGGATCTGCTTGACCGTGCCGGGCATAAGCACACCGAACCCGATAGGCTTCAGCGAAGAGGAAAACAGAAAGGCTTACGAGCTGTCACAGCAGCAGAGAAAGCTCAAAAAGAAAAAAGCTGCCGCAAAAGCCTCAGGAGACAAGGAAACGGAAAAGAAGCTCAGAGAGAAGATAAAGCTCAAGAGTGATGAGATTGATAAATTCTGCGAAGATAACAAGCTAAAGAGATATTATAACCGCGAGCTTGTAACAGAACAGATAACGAAAAAGGTTGCAAAAGCGGAGGATAGTGTTGAAACACAGAAGTTTAAAAAAGCAAACAAAACAGTCACATCACAGGAAACACAAAAGGTTGAAAAATCTGAAAATAGTGATATAATAGAGTCGGGAAGTGATGATGTGTCTGAGTTTAAAATGCTGGGTAAGATAGAAACTCAGCCACTTGAAGAAGAATTCGGGAAGTTAATGACTGATGAAATAATCGTTACTAACGAGCGTATCGACCATATAAAAGAAAGACACCCTGAAGATTATGAGCTTTTTGAACTTCATGGAAGAGATACTGTTAATAACCCGGATATAATAATTAAAGATTCAAAAAATAGTGAAACTGTTTTTATGATAAAACAGCTTGAAGATACGAATTTGAATGTAGTCGCTAAATTGATTTTAGAGACCGGAAATCCGAATCATAAAAATTCAGTTATGACGTTTTACAGAATAAGGAACCGGAATTTAAAAAAATTGCTTGATAAAAATAAAACACTTTACAAAAAAGAATAAATAGTGTATAATTGAAATACAATAAAGTAGTATTTTGAAGTAGAGATTGTGCTGCTACACACCTTTATGGTTAAAAGAAATGTGGGAAAGGGCACACCCACCAAAATACTGTTTTATAGCGAAAACCGCCTTGAGAAATCTTGGCGGTTTTCTTATGCCCTCAAATCGGCAATCACTTCAAATTTAATACAATAATTCAAGACATC
>JAGBHV010000074.1 GCA_017935325.1 Clostridia bacterium | reverse complement strand
TGAGGGTGGATTCGCCGCAAGGACTTCGTCCTGCGTCGCTTTGCAACGATTGAAATCGGCTTCGCCGATGGGTGGTTCGAATCCACGGTAAATTTAATGTTTAAATAAAAAAACAAAAGCACCGTTACTACGGTGCTTAAGCTGGTGGGTGAGGGTGGATTCGAACCACCGAAGTCAGTGACGACAGATTTACAGTCTGTTCCCTTTGGCCGCTCGGGAACTCACCCACATGTTTAATTTTGGGCATAAAAGTGGAGCTGGTGGACGGACTCGAACCCCCGACCTGCTGATTACAAATCAGCTGCTCTACCAACTGAGCTACACCAGCAACTTCAACGCTCGATTAATATACCATACTTTTTCGAGAATGTCAACACTTTTTTCAAAATTTTTTTAATTTTTTCAAAAAAGTTTTTTATTCAGCGAAATATGCTATTTCATCAAACTCTTTTCTCACCTTCTTGCGCAGATAGTCTCTTTCTGCATATCCCACTGCAATAACAAGCTTTATTTTCTTGTTTTTCGGCATGTTCAGAGTATTGATTATCTTCTTGTCGTCAAACATTCCGAGAATGCAGGTTGACAGTCCCTGAGCTGTAGCTTCATAGCAGATATGAGTCACGGCAATGCCGATGTCAATGTCCTGAAAAGCTGTTTCCTGAAGAACGGAACCGATTTTTGCAGTGAAATTTGCTTTTTCCTGACACACAACGATAAATGCACCTGCATTATCTGTAAATTTATTCATACCTATTTTCTGCGTAGCTTTTGCAACAGGCTCTAAAAGTCCTTCTTTATTTACAATAACAAAGCTCCACGGCTGTGAATTACAGGCTGACGGAGCAAGCCTTGCTGCTTCGATGCAGTTGATTAATTTTTCACGTTCAACTTCCTTTTTCAGAAAATGGCGGCAGCTTTCTCTGCTGTTGACTAAATTCATAAACATGAAAATCACCTCATTGATAATTATAACCTCAATAAGATTATATGTCAAACATGCTGACAATAATAAAACTGAAAAGGAGGAGTTATGAAGAGAAGTATTACAGTGCTTGTTACGATTTTGTTCATGTTGGCTGTTTTGCCGTTGAGGATGTATTACTTAGCCGTGAATCCTGAAAGTCTGCCTGAAATTTCAAGCTCAACGCAGAAAGTTCTGCTTTCATCCCTGCGTGGCGAAATTTATGATTGCAACATGAAAAAACTCGTAAACAGAAAATCGCATAACGTTATTATTGCGCGCCCCGAAAAGAAAAGTGCGCAGATACTTGAAAAATATCTTGAAAAAAGTGAATATCAGCGTCTTGTTTCCTGCATTGAAGAAAGCTCACCTTTTATCTGCAGGACGGAAACAGAAAACGATAATTTCCTTTCAGCTTCAGTTTTTGAACGTTACGGTGATGACGGGTTTTGTTGCCATGTTTTAGGTTATGTGAACGAAAGCGACAATACGGGTGTCATCGGAATTGAAAAAGGCTTTGATTCATATCTCAAGGAAGATGCACGGAAGCTGTTTTACACATACAATACCACCGCCGAAAACAAAATGCTGTCAGGCGGAAAAAACGAAATTATCTCACAAAACTATAATTCGCAGAAAGGTATTGTGCTGACGATTGATTATGATATTCAGAGAATTGCAGAAAACGCGATGTGGCTTTACGGCATTGAAAAAGGTGCGGTGGTGGTGCTTGATTCGTCAAACGGCGAAATCCGCGCAATGGCAAGCCTTCCGAAATTCAATCAGAATAATATTGCCGTAAGTCTTAATGATAAATCGTCTCCTTTTCTCAACAGAGCTTTGTGCGCTTACAGCGTAGGCTCGGTTTTCAAGCTTGTTGTTGCGGCAGCTGCAGTAAAAGAGGGGAAAGAGGGTTTTACAACTTTTTGTTCGGGAAGCCTTGATATCAGCGAAAAAACCTTTGCCTGTTCAGGGTTTTATTCACATGGCGAGGTTGATGTAAAAAAAGCAATGGCTCATTCATGCAACACGTATTTTATACGTCTGGCTCTTGAAATCGGCAAAGAAAAAATAATCAGAACGGCGCAGAATATGGGCTTTTCAAAAGCCTTTGAATTAGCTGAAGGTGTTTACGCATCAGGCGGAGCCTTGCCGGATACGGAGGAAATAACCTCTGACGGTGTGCTTGCAAACTTAGCCTTCGGTCAGGGCGGACTTCTTGCTACTCCGTTGCAGATTGCGGGCGCGTACGCCTGCGTTGCAAACGGCGGCAGATTTATTCAGCCGATTCTTGTCAAAGCCGTGACTGATTCAGAGGGAGTTAAAACTCAGATGAATTCCGGTCGGTATAAATACAGAGCCTTTCTGTCTGCTGAGGCAGAAAAATTAAAAGATATACTCAAAAATAATTTCAACGAGGGTACCTGCGTTTCCTCAAAGCCTGAAAACTGCATATCGGGAGGTAAAACATCCACTGCACAGACGGGCTGGATAGATGAAAAAGGTGATGAAATTTTTCATTCATGGTTTGCAGGTTTTGCAGAGAAAAACGGCAAAAACTACACAATTGTTGTGTTTAAAGAAAACGGAGAAAGCGGCGGAGCAGACTGCGGTCCTGTTTTTAAAGAAATTGCGCAGAGAATTGCAAATAATCATTGACAAATTTTCGTAATGTGGTACAATATACGATGATTATATATTGAAAGGTTTGATAATTTAAAATGGACGACCCTCTGATATGGCAGATTCTTTTGCAGGTAATTCTGATTTTCCTTAATGCAGTTTTTGCAAGTGCGGAAATAGCCGTTATCTCATTCAACGCAAACAAACTTGCTCAGATGGCCAAAGATGGCAACAAAAAAGCAAAACGTCTGATGAAGCTTACGGACCCGCCGGCAAAGTTTTTATCTACCATTCAAGTTGCAATAACTCTTTCCGGATTCCTGGGAAGTGCGTTTGCAGCAGATACTTTTTCCGAAAAGCTGGTTAATTGGGCAAAACAGTTCAATCTTCCGTTTTCCGAAAAAGCACTTGACACCGTTTCAGTTATTATAATTACAATTATACTGTCTTATTTCACTCTCGTTTTC
Source organism: Clostridia bacterium (assembly GCA_017935325.1). Taxonomy (GTDB): domain Bacteria; phylum Bacillota; class Clostridia; order Oscillospirales; family Acutalibacteraceae; genus SIG575. Next base: position 16,222 of record JAGBHV010000074.1, on the reverse strand, counting down.
GGCGAACTTGTTCCGAAGCGTCTTGCAATGAAGAAGACAGAAAAAATGGCTTTCGGTGTATCAGGTCTCATGACTTTCTGCGCAAAGCTTTTTGCACCGATTGTATGGATTCTTACAAAGTCTACCAATATTATTCTCCGCCTTTTCGGTATTGACCCGAACGCAGGAGATAATGAAGTAACTGAAGAAGAAATCCGACTGATGGTTGATGCAGGTACAGAAAGCGGTAATATCGATATTGACGAGCAGGAAATTATTACAAACGTGTTTGAGTTTGATAACATCACGGCAGGTGAAGTAGCAACTCACAGAACTGATATTTCATTTTTGTGGTGCGAAGAAACTGACGAAGAATGGGAAGAAACAATTTTCTCAAGCCGTCATTCCCTTTACCCCGTATGTGATGAAAGTGTTGATAATGTTGTAGGTGTTCTCAATACCAAAGATTATTTCCGCCTGAGAGATAAATCACGTGAAAATGTTATGAAAGAAGCCGTCCGTCCTGCATATTTCGTTCCCGAAAATGCACGCGCAGATGTTCTGTTTGAAAGAATGAAACATTCCCGTGACCATTTTGCAGTTGTTCTTGATGAATACGGCGGAATGACAGGTATCGTTACAATCAACGATTTGCTTGAAGAATTAGTAGGCGATATAGACGATGAATTCGAAGAAAAGCCCGAGGAAGAAATCAAAAAAATCGATTCGGAAACATGGGTAATCGGCGGTAATGTTGCCATAGAAGATGTTGAAAAGGAACTTGATATCGACATTGATGACCAGTACGATTCAGATACATTCGGCGGATTCATTTTCGGCGTTCTCGGTACAATTCCCGAAGACGGAACCCAGGTTGAGCTTCAGGCTGAGGGACTCAGTATCAAGGTTACGGAGATTTCCGAACACCGTGTTATCAAAGCTATGGTTTGTCTTATTGACCCTCCGAAAGATGAAGAGGATGAAGAAGAATAAAATTTTTATCGGCACGGCGTTTCCCGTGCCGATTTTTTATGCTCAAAACCTTGCCATATTTTAAAACATGATGTAGAATATATTTGGTGATTTGATGAATTTACCCGAACGAAAACAAATCAGATTAAAAGATTATGATTATTCCACACCCGGTGCGTATCATATTGTGTTGTGCACGTACCGTAAACAAAAAATCCTATGGAATAACTGTAGGGTCGACCCTTGCGGTCGACCGCTAATTGAATATTCAGAATTAGGAAAAATTGCGGAAGATACAATTTTTGTGATTGAAGAAAAATATGGAATTTTCGTTGATAAATATGTGATTATGTCGGACCATATTCATCTGTTGATGGTTCTGCCCGGGTCGCAAGAACGGTTGACCGCAAGGGTCAACCCTACGATGGGAAGAATAATTGGTGCGTATAAATCAATGGTGTCAAACGAATGGCTCAAACGATGTAAACAGAGAAATATAATAATGGGCAGCTTATGGCAATATTCCTACTTTGACCACGTAATACGTAACCGTCAGGATTACGAAGAAACGTGGAAATACATTGATGAAAATCCGTTGAGATATATTTTAAAAAAAGGAGAAATAAACTATGCACAGAATAGCTGAATTTAAAAAAGTAAGCTTTGAAGAATTTGCAAAAAGCTTTACCACGGAAAACGCACGTGAGATTTATGATAACATCAAGCTTCCCGTCCGTGCAACGCAGGGGTCTGCAGGATATGATTTTTTTGCACCGACGGATTTTGAACTGAAGCCCGGCGAAACTGCAAAAATTCCTACAGGCATAAGGGCAAGGATTGATGACGGCTGGGTGCTTAAAATTTATCCCAGAAGCGGTCTCGGCTTTAAATTCAGGCTTCAGCTTGATAATACTGTGGGAATTATTGACGCAGATTATTATAATTCGGATAACGAAGGTCATATATTTATCAAGGTTACAAACTGTTCCGTTGAAGGCAAAACTGTTTCGGTAAAAGCGGGGGACGGTTTTGCACAAGGAATTTTCCTGCCCTTCGGAATTACTGTAGATGATGAAGTGACAGATGTAAGAAACGGCGGTTTCGGCAGTACAGATAAGAAATAAGGTGATTTTATGTATCTCGGCATTGATATCGGCGGTACAAAATGTGCCGTTGTGCTTGGCGATGAGAACGCAAACATAATCAGGAAAGTCCGTTTTGACACAATGGACAAAGATAAAACAATCAAAAAGCTTATTGAAGAAGCTCGTGAAATGGGTTCTTTCAGTGCAATCGGAATCAGCTGCGGAGGTCCTCTTGATTCAAAGAAAGGTGTTATAATGTCACCGCCCAACCTTGTAGGCTGGGATGATGTACATATCTGTGAAATCCTGAATAAAGAATTCTCCGTTCCCGTATATATCTGTAACGATGCCAATGCCTGTGCTCTTGCGGAATGGAAATTCGGTGCAGGTAAAGGCACACAGAACATGGTGTTTCTCACCTTCGGTACGGGACTCGGTGCAGGTCTGATTCTTAATGGAAAGCTTTACAGCGGTACAAACGATATGGCAGGCGAGGTAGGTCACATAAGGCTCAGCAATTTCGGACCCGTCGGCTACGCAAAATCAGGCTCTTTTGAAGGCTTCTGTTCAGGTGGCGGAATTGCACAGCTGGGTAAAACTCTTGCTCTGGAAAAAATGCAGTCAGGCTCATATACTGCCTATTGCAGAAATAAAGATGAGCTTGAAAATGTTACTGCAAAAAGTATTGCAGATGCAGCTCTTTCAGGTGACGAAACTGCAAACAAAGTTTACGACATCTGTGCTGAACATCTTGGCAGAGGCTTAAGCGTGATTATTGATATTTTAAATCCTGAAAAAATTGTAATCGGCAGTATTTTTCAGCGTAGTGAAAATCTGCTTCGCGATAAAATGGAAAAAGTCTTAAAAGAAGAGTGTCTGCCGCTTTCGCTCGGCGTGTGCGAGGTTGTTCCTGCAGAGCTCAAAGAAAATCTCGGTGATATTGCAGCACTGAGTGTTGCAATTATAGGAGAATGACGATGGAAATTATTGATGTAGTTTTCTATGTAGCGGAAATTATCGGTATAATCGCCTTTGCACTTTCAGGTGCAATGATAGCAATTGACCGGGGTCTTGACCTTTTCGGCGTAGTTTTTTTAACTGTTATCAACTCTTTCGGAGGCGGAATTATGCGTGACCTTATTATAGGTGAAATTCCTCCGAAAATGTTTTACAGCTTCGAATATCTGCTTTATGCAGGCTCCTGTGCCGTAATTGTTATGATTCTGGCAGCGGTCCTGAAAGAAAAGTTTTTCAGAAACCGTGTTGCCATTGACCGTGTAATCAACATTTTTGACGCAATAGGTCTGGGCACATTTGCAATTGTCGGTGTCAGGGCAGGTATAACGGCAGGGTATGGCGCAAACGTTTTTCTCTGCGTTTTCCTCGGAATGACAACGGGAATCGGCGGCGGTATTTTAAGAGATTTGTTAAGCCGCGAAAAACCTCTTGTGCTTGTAAAACAGATTTATGCAATTGCCGCAATTGCGGGCGCAATACTGTATTATTACATGCAGAGATTTAATATAAATAATACTGTATCTATCATAATCCCTGTTTTGCTCGTGGTGCTGATACGCATATGCGCTTCGCATTTCAGATGGGATTTACCTAAAGTAGGTGAGGAGATAAATGGAAATAATAAAAAACATAAATGATGCAGTAAACTCTGTTGTGTGGGGAGTACCGATGCTGATACTGATTATCGGCACCGGTATTTATTTCTCATTCAGGCTCGGCTTTTTTCAGCTTTTCAGATTTAAACATGTGCTGAAATCAACTATATTTTCTGCCTTTGGCAAGAAAAAAGATAAAAACCGGAATGCCCTTACTCCGTTTCAGGCTATGTCGACGGCTCTTGCCGCAACAATCGGCACGGGCAACATTGCAGGTGTCGCTTCCGCTGTGGCAATCGGCGGTGCAGGTGCGGTTTTCTGGATGTGGGTGTCAGCGTTTTTCGGAATGATGACTTCCTTTGCTGAAAATGTTCTCGGCGTGTATTATCGCAAAAGAAATGAAAAAGGCGAATGGTCAGGCGGTGCCATGTATTATATCGGCGAGGGACTTAAAAACAAGAAACTTGCAAAGGTGCTGTCAGTCTTGTTTGCTGTTTTCTGTGTGTTAGCTTCATTCGGAATCGGCAATATGTCGCAGGTCAATTCTATTGCCGCATCACTTGAAAGTGCGTTCAATATTCCGCCTGCAGCGGTGGGAATTGTTCTTGCGGTAATAGTCGGATTTATTCTTGTCGGCGGTGTAAAAAGAATCGGTGCCGTGGCAGAAAAAATTGTACCGTTTATGGCGCTTCTGTATATTCTGCTTACTCTGAGCGTAGTAATTGTGAATATAAAGGCAATACCCGAAGTTTTTTCTTCTATTTTCAAAGGTGCATTCGGCATTGATGCCGTTGCAGGCGGAATCAGCGGTGCGCTTATAAAAGAGGCAGTAACTCTCGGCTTTAAAAGGGGAGTTTTCTCAAATGAAGCAGGGCTCGGTTCAGGAGTTATAGTAAATTCAACTGCCGATGTGAAAGAACCTGTGGAACAGGGCATGTGGGGTATTTTTGAAGTGTTTTTTGACACGATTGTTGTATGTACTCTTACAGCGTTTACAGTTCTCACAACGGGAGTTCATAAAATTTCCGATGCAGAGGGGGCAGCGTTGGTGGGTGAAGCTTTTGCGCAGGAATTTACGTCTTCAGCAGGTGCAATAGTTGCCGTTTCAATAACGCTTTTTGCGTTTACAACAGTTCTCGGCTGGGCTTTTTACGGTTCAAAATGCCTTGAGTATCTTTTTGGCAACAAAGCGGTGACAGTTTATAAAATTATTTATTCACTTATGCTGATTGTGGGCTCGAGTATGAATCTGACACTTGCCCTTGAAATTTCCGACACACTCAATGCACTTATGGCAATACCGAACTTAATCGGTGTTCTGCTTCTGTCGGGTACGGTGGTTAAAATCACCCGTAATTACATTGACAGAAAAATAAAAAATAAAAAAGTTTCTCCCATGCTTTCAGCATATACGGAAATTCAGTTTGAAATGGAAGAATGAATAAAAATTCATAAAATATACTTGACAAGGTTTTTTTGCGGTGATATAATCACCTTATTAAACAGGTCAGGAGACATGTAAGATGTTCAAATCAATCTTTACAGCATTTTATTACTTTTACTTTTACTTTATCAATTTTTTGGTAAGGTTTGGTAAGTTTTGCTGTAAGAGTATTTGAACGATAGTTCAGATTATCACATCCCGCAGTAAAATTTACTGTGGGATTATTTTTTTGGAGGAATCGAAATGGTAGTAGTTCTCAAGAAAAACACAGATGAATCACAGGTGCAGAACCTTGTAAACTGGCTGGCATCTTTAGGCATTGATGTTCACAGAAGTGAGGGCGAATACGAAACAATTTTAGGTCTGATAGGTGACACAAGCCACGTTGATACTGATTTAATCAGCGGACTCGGAATTGTGGACGCTGTAAAAAGAATCAGTGAACCGTATAAAAATGCAAACAGAAAATTCCATCCTGACGATACTGTAATTGACATTGCAGGGCATAAAATCGGCGGTGGTAATTTCCAGTATATCGCAGGTCCTTGTTCGGTTGAAAGCGAAGAGCAGATATGCTCAATTGCAAAGGATGTAAAATCAGGCGGTGCGGCGCTTCTTCGCGGCGGTGCATTCAAGCCCAGAACTTCTCCCTATGCGTTTCAGGGAATGAGAGCAGAGGGCCTTGAACTTTTAAGAGAAGCAAGAAAAGAAACAGGAATGCCCATTGTAACTGAAATTATGGATTTATCTCACCTTGATTTGTTTGAGGATGTTGATGTGATTCAGGTAGGGGCAAGAAACATGCAGAACTTTGAGCTACTTAAAGCACTCGGTCATACTGACAAGCCCGTTCTTTTAAAACGCGGACTTGCAAACACAATGGAAGAACTCCTTATGAGTGCAGAATACATTATGGCAGGCGGTAACTCAAAAGTAATGCTCTGCGAAAGAGGAATCAGAACTTTCGAAAACTACACAAGAAACACAATGGACGTATCAGCCATTGCGTTGTTAAAGGAAAAATCACATCTTCCCGTAATTGCAGACCCGTCACACGCAGCAGGCTTGTCACGTCTTGTAAGACCTCTGGCTTTAGCTGCAGTTGCTGCAGGTGCAGACGGACTTATGATTGAAGTTCATAATGACCCTGCACATGCTTTGTGCGACGGTCCTCAGGCATTAAGACCTGAAGAATTCAAGGAAGTTGTAAGGGAAGCAGAAGCTGTAAGAAATATCATTAAAGATTTCAGGTGAAGAAGATGAAAATCGGAATTATAGGTCTCGGACTTATCGGCGGTTCTTTCGCAAGAGCGATAAAAGAAATGACTGAACATGAGGTTTACGCTTGCGAAATTTCCGAAAGCACTTTGCTTGCAGCAAAGCTTGTCGGTGCATACGATAAAGAAATGACAGATGAAAATATATCTGAATGTGATATGATTTTAGTTTCCCTTTATCCCGAAAAAGCCGTGGAATTCATAAAGGCAAGAAAAGAAAAAATCAAAAAAGGCGCAGTTGTGATTGACTGTTGCGGTGTTAAAAGATATGTGTGCGATGAGATGAAAAAGGTGATTGAAGACGCACAATTCACATTTGTCGGCGGTCATCCCATGGCAGGTACGCAAAGCTGGGGATTTAATTTTTCACGTGCAAGCATGTTCAAAGGTGCGTCAATGATTCTCACACCCTATGATGATGTAACAATTGAACTTCTTGATAAGCTTAAAAACTTTTTCTTGTCATTAGGCTTCGGCGGTGTTAAAATTACTACAGATACCGAGCACGACAGAATCATTGCTTTTACTTCCCAGCTTCCCCACGTAATTTCAAACGCCTACGTAAAAAGCCCTGAAGCTAAAAAGCAGAGAGGTTTTTCTGCAGGCAGTTATAAAGATATGACGAGAATTTCAAAACTCAATTCAAAAATGTGGGCAGAGCTTTTTCTTGAAAACAAGGATTTTCTTGCAGATGAAATTGATGTTCTGATAGAGAACCTGAAAAAATACAGCAGCACAATCAGAGAAGGCGACCGTGAAAAATTAGAAGACCTTCTTGAAGAAGGTGCAGAACAAAAACGTATAGCAAAGTAGTGTGATAAAAATGAGAACAGTCAACGTAAATGCATCGAAAAATTATGACGTGATAATAGGCGAAAATATTCTGAATTTATTGCCGCAAAAAATCAGGGAGCTTTTCGGAAATGCAAAAGTAATGGCAGTAACCGATTCAAATGTTTTTGCACTCCATTACGACAAAATAAAAAAAGAACTTGATGAAACCGGTATTGAATCTGATGTTTTCGTTTTCCCTGCAGGGGAAAAATCAAAGTCACCCGAAGTACTTTTTGATTTGCTTGAAACTCTTGCTGAAAAGCATTTTTCAAAATCTGATGTGCTTTTAGCTTTCGGCGGAGGCGTAACGGGTGACCTTACAGGTCTTGCGGCATCATTGTTTTTAAGAGGAGTTCATATTGTTCAGATGCCAACCACGCTTTTGTCTGCAGTTGATTCATCAGTCGGCGGTAAAACGGCTGTGAATTTAAAAGCGGGCAAAAATCTGGCAGGTGTTTTCAATCAGCCCGAGCTTGTGCTGTGCGATACAAAACTGCTTGATACATTGTCTGATGAAATTTTTGCCGACGGTATGGCAGAGGTTATCAAGTACGGCGTGCTTGCGGATGAAAACCTGTTTGATAAGGTGAAAAACGGCAATGTGAAAAATGATATTGAAGAAATAATTGCAAGATGCGTTGAAATAAAAAGAGACATTGTGTCTGTTGATGAATTTGACAAAGGAAAAAGGCAGCTTCTCAATTTCGGTCATACTCTGGCTCATGCAATTGAAGCTCAGAGCAATTTTGAAATTTCTCACGGCACAGCCGTTGCAATGGGTATGGTAAAGGCTGCGGAAATTTCATATAAAAACAAACTCACTTCTTCGGATTTCTCGGAAGAAATTGAAGCTGCGTGCAGGAAAAATAATCTTGAAACCTTATGTCCGTACAGCACCGATATTCTTGCAAAATTTGCATCTTCCGATAAAAAAATCAGCGGTAAAAGTATTTCGTTTATCGTGCCTGAAAGAATCGGTAAATGTGTGGGCGTAAAATTAGGCGTTGAAGAATTTGTGAAAATGCTCGGAGAAAACTGATATGGATGTAGTAATAAAACCACAGAAATTGCAAGGCGAAATTGATGCAATTACTTCAAAGTCAGTTGCTCACAGAATGCTTATCTGTGCCGCCCTTGCAGAAAAAGAAAGTATTATAAAAATCAATTCCCTATCCCGCGATATTGAAGCTACAATTTCAGCCTTGCAGAGTCTTGGCGCAGAAATTGAAAGAAAGGGAAATCTCTTTTTGGTAAAACCGATTTCGGATAAAGAAGAAGCATTTGTTGACTGTAACGAAAGCGGTTCAACTCTCCGATTTTTAGTGCCTGTTGCTGCATCTCTCGGCAAAAAATGCACATTCACAGGCAGGGGACGTCTGCCCGAAAGACCGATGAAAATTCTGCTGGATGTTTTAAAAGAAAACGGAGTGAAAGTAAATGATACTTTTCCCATTGAAATTGAAGGTCAGCTGAAGGGCGGAAAATATTTTATTGACGGCTCTGTTTCATCACAGTTTATTACAGGCCTTCTGATGTCGCTTCCCCGGATCGGCGGCGGTGAAATTGTAATTGAAAATAAGCTTGAATCAAGATCATATATAGATATCACTTTGTCTGTGATGGAGGATTTCGGAGTGCATGTAACTGAAAAAGAAAATTCATTTTCAGTTGAAAATAAAAGGTTTTCTGCAGTCAACAAAACTGCAGAGGGCGATTGGTCAAATGCCGCGTTCTTTTTAGCGGCAGGAATCAGAGTGAACAACCTGAATGAAAATTCAAAGCAGGGCGACAGAAAGATTAAACAGATTCTGTCAGAGCTTGAAAAAGAAGATGAAGAAATTTTCATTGATGTTTCGGATGTTCCCGATTTAGTTCCGATAATTTCAGTAAAAGCTGCAGTCAGAAAAGGCAGAACAAATATCATTAATGCAGCCCGTCTTAAATTAAAGGAAAGCGACAGGATTCTGTCTACCGTCAGTATGATAAATTCTCTCGGCGGTCAGGCAGAGGGGACTGACGATTCGATTATTATTAACGGCAAAGGAAAACTCAGAGGCGGCACGGTGTCATCCTTCAATGACCACCGCATTGCAATGTCAGCAGGTATTGCCGCGCAGTATTGCGAAAAGGAAGTTAAAATTCTCGGTGCAGAAGCTGTGGAAAAATCATACCCTGATTTTTATGAGGATTTGAAAAAGCTGGGAGGAATTATAGATGTCATGTAGTTTCGGTGAAAAAGTAAAGGTCACAATTTTCGGTCAGTCTCATTCAGAGGCAATCGGCGTTGTGATTGACGGCTTGCCTGCAGGCAAAAAGCTTGATTTTGAGCAGATAGAAAAGTTTATGTCAAGACGAGCTCCCGGCAAAAATAAATTTTCAACTGCACGTAAGGAAGCGGATTTGCCAAAAATTATATCAGGTATTGCGGATGGTGTTACATGCGGTGCACCGTTGTGTGCCGTAATTGAAAACGGTGATACACGCTCAAAGGATTACGAAAATTTAAGAGCCGTGCCCCGACCTGCACATTCGGATTTTGCGGCATTTTTCAAGCATAACGGATTCAACGATATCCGTGGCGGAGGTAATTTTTCAGGCAGAATGACTGCACCCTTGTGTTTCGCAGGTGCGGTATGTATGCAGTTTCTTCAGGATGACGGCATAGAAATCGGCGCACATATTGAAAAAATTGCAGGCATAAAAGATGAAAGATATGACAGCGTGAATGTTGATTTCAAAAATGTAAAAGAAAAAGAATTTCCCGTTCTTGATGATAAGCAAGGCGAAAAAATGCGTGAAAAAATTGAGCAGGCAAGGCTTGATGCAGATTCAGTGGGCGGGGTTATTGAATGCGCCGTAACAGGTCTTCCCGTAGGTCTTGGTGAGCCGATGTTCGGCGGAGTGGAAAATGTTATAAGTCAGGCAGTTTTCGCAGTTCCTGCAGTCAAAGGAATTGAATTCGGTTCAGGCTTTGACGGTTCAGATTTAAAGGGCAGCGAAAATAACGATGCATTTTCTCTTTCAGAAGGAAAATTTGTAACGGAAACAAATAATCACGGCGGAATTTTAGGCGGAATTTCATCTTCCATGCCCGTAATTTTCCGTGTTGCGATGAAGCCGACGCCGTCAATCGGAAAAACACAGAAATCGGTAAATCTTATTACACGTGAGGAAACGGAAGTCTGCGTACATGGCAGACATGACCCCTGCGTAGTGCCCAGAGCAGTGCCGTGCATTGAAGCTGCAGCGGCAATAGCAATTATGAATTTGAGGTAATAGAAATGAATATAGAAGAACTCCGTAAAAAAATCGATGAAACAGACACAGAGCTTGTCCGTCTTTTTGAAGAAAGAATGAAAACAGCGGCAGAAATTGCCGATTATAAAATGCAGAATAATCTGCCTGTTTTTGATGCTGAGCGTGAAAGGAAAGTTATAAATAAAGTAACTGATAAAGTAGACGATGAATTCAAAGGCTACACAAAGTCGCTTTATAACACTTTGTTTGACCTGAGCCGTTCTTATCAGAATAAAAGAATGAACGCGGAAAGCCCCCTTAAAAAGAAAATTGATGAAATTATTTCTTCAACTGAGCTTATCCGTCCCGAAAGGGCAGTTGTTGCCTGCCAGGGCGTTGAGGGAGCATATTCACAGCATGCCTGCGATAAAATGTTCAAATATCCGAGCATAATGTATTTCCCCAATTTCGAGGATGTTTTCAGGGCAGTTGATTCAGGTCTTTGCCGTTACGGTGTGTTGCCCATTGAAAACTCAAATGCAGGCTCTGTTGACAGAGTGTACGATTTAATGGGCAAAAATAAATTTTATATCGTTCACAGCACGAAGCTTTTCATTGAGCATGCTTTGCTTGCAAAACCCGGCACGGCTCTCGGCGATATCAAAGAGATTTTCTCCCATGAGCAGGCAATTAATCAGTCGTCAAATTTCATCAAATCATTGGGCGTTAAGGTTACAGTCTGCAAAAATACTGCAGAAGCGGCAAAAATGGTGTCGCAGAGTGACAGGGATGATGTTGCTGCAATCGGCTCAAAGGACTGCGCAGAACTTTATTCTTTGAAGGTAGTGGCATCAGCTGTTCAGAACAGCGGCAATAATTACACAAGATTCATTCTCATTTCAAAGAATCTTGAAATTTATCCCGGTGCAAAAAAGACAAGTATTATGATGACTGTTGCCCACAGACCGGGTTCACTTTACAATATTATTGCACGTTTCTCATCTCTCGGTCTTAATATGACAAAGCTTGAAAGCCGTCCGATTCCCGGAAGTAATTTTGAGTTCATGTTCTATTTTGACATTGATGAATCTGTTTACAGTGATGACCTGAAGAGCCTTATTGCGGAGCTTGATACAATGAGCGAGCAGTTTACTTATCTGGGCAGTTACACGGAGGATTAATTTATGTTCGGTTTACTCGGCAGAAAATTGGGTCACAGCCTTTCTCCGCAGATTCATGCAAAGCTGGGCGATTACAAATACGATTTGTTCTGCAAAGAGCCTGAAGAATTGGAAAGCTTTTTTGCTGACAAATCTTTGAAAGGCTATAACGTTACAATTCCGTATAAAGTAAACGCTTTCAATGCGTGCGATGAACTTTCACAACGGGCAAAAAAAATCGGAAGCGTAAACACCTGCATCAGACGTCCTGACGGCACATTATACGGAGATAATACAGATTATTTCGGATTTTCTTATATGGCGAAGAAAGCGGGAGCCGATTTCAGGGATAAAAAAGTTCTGATTCTCGGCAGCGGAGGTGCATCTCTTACCGTGCAGATTGTGGCACGCGATGAGGGCGCAAGGGAAATTATTGTTGTGTCAAGAACAGGTGAAAATAATTACAAAAACCTCAATCTCCATTACGATTCAGACATAATTGTCAATACAACTCCTGTGGGAATGTACCCGAATAACGGAGAAAAGCTTATCGAACTTTCTCACTTTGAAAAATGCACGTGTGTTCTTGATCTGATTTATAATCCGTTAAAAACACAACTTCTTATTGATGCTGAAATACTCGGCAAAAATTACGCTAACGGACTTTCAATGTTAGTTGCACAAGCTGTTAAATCGGCAGAGCAATTTATAGACAAAAAAATCCCCGAAACGGAGATTGACAGAGTTTATAATGAACTTTTACTCGAAAGAAGAAATATTCTTTTTGTAGGTATGCCCGGCAGCGGAAAATCTACAGTCGGGAAGCTTTTAGCTCAGAAGCTTGGCAGAGAGTTTGTGGATACAGATGAAATGATTGTTGAAAAAGAAGGAAGAAGCATTCCCGATATTTTTGCAACTGACGGCGAAGGGTATTTCAGGGATGTGGAAGAAGAATGTGTTTCTCAGGCTTGCAAAGAAATGGGTAGAGTAATCGCCACAGGCGGCGGAGCGGTTATAAGATTTTCTAACCGCTTTTCTATGAAGGAAAATTCTGTTATAATTTTTCTTGACAGAGATGTTTCTTCTCTTGCAACAGACGGCAGACCTTTATCATCAAGCATAGAAAAGATAAAAGAGATGTACGGCATAAGATATCCTTTATATGGTGCTGTTGCAGATTTTACAGTTAAAACAAATGATAATGCAGAAGTCACATTAAACGAGGTGTTAAAATGCGTATTTTAGTAATCAACGGTCCGAATCTGAATATGCTCGGTATCCGCGAGCCTGATATTTACGGCAAAAATACATACAAGGATTTGTGCGATAAAATTGAAGCTTTCGCAAAAGAGAACAATATTGAGGTTGAGCTTTATCAGTCAAATTATGAGGGTGATATCGTTACAAAAATCCAGCAGGCATATAAAGCTTTTGACGGACTCGTTATCAATCCCGGTGCATATACCCATACATCGGTTGCAATTCTTGATGCCGTAAAAGCAGTCGGCATCAGAACTTGTGAGGTACATATTTCCGATGTGAACACACGCGAGCCTTTCCGTCAGATTTCCTACATTTCCTATGCAGCCGAGAAATCTTTCATCGGCATGGGCTTTGACGGATATACAGAAGCGATAAAATACCTTAATGAAAACAATTAACCCGTGGATATCCACGGGTTTTCTTTATTCACTGCAAAAAGCAAAAGGCTACCCGAACGGGCAGCCTTTAAAGCTTTTAATTAGCTATTTAGCTTATTAATTAGCCGTTAAGCTTCTTTGCGAGAGCTGATTTCTTTCTTGCAGCGTTATTCTTGTGAATAAGGCCCTTAACTTCAGCCTGGTCAATCTTTTTGATAGCGTCTTTTACAAGAACGTCTTTATCAGCAGCATTGTTTGCAACAGCAGCGTTAGCTTTTTTGATAGCTGTTTTGAGAGCTGAATTTCTTGCCTTGTTGCGAGCTGTCTTTGATTTTGTTACGATAACACGCTTCTTTGCGGACTTAATATTCGGCATTACAGTTGCACCTCCTTGTAATTTGTCTGCACAGGTAATTATAATATCACTTCTTTTCAAAAAAAGCAAGTAAATTCTTAAAAAAAACTGATTTTTTTCGCAAAAATATTACAATAATATGTTTGTAAGGCTAAAAAGGAAGTGGTTGATACGATTTTTCGCACAGACCTGGCTCTTGAAAGGCAGGAAATTTTAGGAAATAAAAGCTCTCCGGGGATTTATTCCGAAACCGAATCAAAGGAAAATGTGCAGATTACGCGCATACGCGTGCAGACCGATGAAGCTGAAAAACAGCTTTCAAAGCCTAAGGGAAAGTACATCACTCTGCAGATGCCGCCTCTTTCGGGAGAAGCGGAGCTTTTTGACGGCAGACTTGATGCGCTGACAAAAGAAATTGAATCGCTTCTGCCGAAGGACGGAACAATTCTTGTTGTTGGTCTCGGAAACGAGCAGATAACACCTGATGCGTTAGGACCTAAAGCTGTATCGTATATTTTTGCAACCCGTCATATTCCGACAGAACTTGCAAAAACGCTGGGCTTTGAAAAACTACGTTCTGTTGCGGGAATTGCTCCCGGTGTTCTTGGACAGACAGGCATTGAAACAGGTGAAATAATACGCGGTGTGGCTGACAGAATAAAACCCTCTGCCGTAATTACCGTTGATGCTCTTGCTTCACGCAGTCTTAAACGTCTCGGTTCTACCGTGCAGATTTGCGACACGGGAATTTCACCGGGCTCGGGAGTGGGAAATGCAAGAAAAAGACTTGATAAAGATACATTGGGAGTAAAAGTCATCAGCATCGGTGTTCCTACAGTTGTTGACGGTGCAACCCTTGCCCACAACCTGATTGACAAAGAAAAATCATCTTCTTTTTCAATCCTGCCCGAAAGTGAAAAAATGATGGTAACACCAAAAGAAATAGACCTGCTCATCGAACATGCTTCAAAACTTGTGGGAATGGCAATAAACTGCGCGTTGCAGAAAAACATGAGTGCAGAGGATATATTAAGCCTTGTGTCATAGTTTTAAAGACACGGGAATATATATTTACAAAAAGCATGGAGGAGCAAAAGCGTGAAAATAAAAGAACTCAGAAAAATTCTGTTGCCGTTTTTTGTCTGTTTCGTTTTTTCATTTGCACTTTTTTCAGGCACTGTGAAGATAATAGGCAAAACACAATTTGTTTCTGCCTGTGTAAGCCTGATTCTGCCGTCAGGAAACGCAACTCAGAGCGTGAAAAACATCAGTATTTCTGCAAGAAATGCAATCACATCAGCTCAGAAAGCAGAACGCGATGAGAACGACTCAGAGCAGACAGTAAAAATAAATACTCTTGCTTATACACCGAAAGATATTCAGGCGATGATTGACAAGGCAGAACAAAGCTTTGATGAAAAAGAGATGGGCGGTACAATTGTTCCGCGGACTTACGGCGAAGACAGCGCAACGCAGAAGGAGGGTAACGTCCTTGTGAAAAATACAACGGGACGAGACCTTGATATTTCAGAAACATTGAAGCTTCAGCCTTCGCTGAAAAAGGCTGAAAAAGGGGAGATAAGCGTTCTGATTTTTCACACTCATACAACGGAAAGTTATCAGACTCTTGACAGAAAAACCTATCTGAAGAACTTTTCCGCACGGAGCGAAAATGAAAACCTCAATATGGTACGCGTCGGGAAAGAAATTGCAGAGCAGCTTGAAAATGCAGGAATCGGAGTTATTCACGATACTCAGATTTATGACCGCAGTTATTCGGGAGCGTATGAGCGTTCGGGAGAAGCGGTTGATAAGTATCTTGAAAAATATCCTACAATTCAGGTGGTTCTCGACGTCCACCGCGATGCAATACAGACATCCGAAACATCAAAAATCAAGCCTGTCACAAATATCAAAGGCAAGAAGGCCGCACAGATAATGATAATTACAGGTTGCGAGGGCGGAAGTATAACAGATTTTCCCGATTGGGAAAAGAACCTGCGCTTTGCTTTACGCCTTCAGAAAACGGCAGAAGATATGTACCCCACTCTTATGCGTCCGCTGTTTTTTTGTAACAGAAAATACAATATGTACAAATCGGAATGTTCTGTTCTTCTTGAAATGGGAAGCGATGCAAATACCCTTGATGAAGCCGCGTATTCAGGAAGGCTCATCGGTGATGTGCTTGCAAAAATAATAAATAATGCATAAACGGCAATGCTTTTGTCTTGCTTGTAAAATTATAATTTTCAGCGAAAAATCCCCTCAGTCAGAATCTCAGATTCTGACAGCTCCCCTTGCATTTTCAAGGGGAGCCTATAGACGTAATATGCATATAAATTATAATTTTCAGCTATCACTGATGTGAGTTTTATAATGATTTGCGAGTATGATGCCCATATCCGGTTTTTTTAATTATAATTTATATGTGTCAAGTGAAAAGTTGAAAATGGCCCCCTTGCCTAAAGGGGGCTGGCAAAACCGCAGGTTTTGACTGGGGGATATTGCAAAAAAGTTTAATGAAATCAATGTAATAATATCCCTCCGTCTTTTTTGTGCAAGCACAAAAAATCCACCTCCCTTTAGGCAAGGGAGGCGTTGCTCAGTTTTAATTGCACAATAAATT
>JAGBHV010000010.1 GCA_017935325.1 Clostridia bacterium | reverse complement strand
TGCAATAATTCTTTTATCAGAATTTTTTTCAATACTGAGGTCATAAGCTATCGTGTCTGCTCTTTTGAAATCAAGTTCAACAGAATCGTCACACAAAATATACGGGTTTATTTTTATCATGTCAAGTGTGTCCATACCGTATTTCAGATAGGCTTTCATTGCAAAACTGAATTTTATTTCATACTGTGCAAGATATGATGTAATCATTCTGAGGGAGAAGATTTTTTTTGCTTCCTCTGCTATCTGTTTGCTTTTGGCAGGGGAAATACCCTTTATACTGCTCAGGCGATGCGGTTCTTTTTCTATGATTTCAAGAGTTCCGTCACCAAAAGTATTCACGATTTTTTCGGCAAGTTTCGGACCTATTCCCTTTATCACACCCGAAGAAAGATATTTTTCTATATTTATTGCAGTGTCAGGGAGTTTCTGTTCACAGTATTCCGCTCTGAACTGTGTACCGAATTTTTTGTGTGTGACATAGTTTCCCTCAAGAATAAGGTTTTCTCCGTCTGCAATGTCTCCGAGTTCTCCGACAACGGTTATCAGTTCACCTCCTGAATCAAGGTCAAATACAACATATCCGTTACTTTCATTTTTAAACAGCACATTCTCAACCGTACCTTCAATGTGCAGTGTTTTTTGCTCCATAGAAAACCTCCTGAATATTAATACATCTTATATTATACTATGTTTTAATGTCAATTGCAAATGTTTCATACAATATTTTTTCAACTTCGGACGAATCGGCAATGACCGCACAGCAGTTTTCATTACAGAATTTACGGCACATTTCAAGCTGTTCAGGTAAAGCACCGTAACTGATAAGTATTATTTCTTCTGCGTGACAGCGTCCGCAGGCGATTTTTTCGGAAAGACAGTTCAGTCGCAATGAAAAACTGTCATCTGTCGGAAATACGGGTATTACAACAGCAGAGTCAAGTACGTTCTCACTGCACGACCGTCTGCGGAAAAGGCTTACAAATTCCAACACAGTCACAAATGCAAGAAACATCACGGCAATAACAGTTGCCATGTCCATAAAAAGCACCTCCTTTCAGCATAATCTGCTTATATTATTATATTCATTATACCGTACTTATGTTACAAAAAATAAAAGCCGTCCGCATGGGACAGCCTTTATTGTTATGTATTCAGCGTTTGTTGAGACGGTCAAGCTCGTCGTTTTTCCGCCACAGAAAACTTATATGTGCTTCTGTTCCGTTATGTATTCTTTCAAAGTTTTCAATGTGCTTGAAAAGAATAATCACAGATACAACAGCAAGCATGAGTGTTCCGGTCGGGTCACCCGTAAGCAGTGCATACACAAAAGTAAACAGCACTGCACCCGACGGGGCTACAATACAGATATAGTCAATTACAAGTGCAAATATCAGTTCCATAAACAGAAGAGTACAGAAAATTGTGGGATTGAAAGAGAGGATAACCCCTCCGAGACAAGCCAGACCCTTTCCGCCGTGGAACTTCATGAGAAACGGAAAAATATGACCGATTATACACGATACTCCCGACATAATCTTTGCACATTTTATCTGCGGAAATAATTCCACGGCAATAAAAGAAGCAGCAAAAGCCTTGAAAATGTCAAAGACAGCAGTAAACGCACCCGCTTTCTTGCCCATAACCATTGTTACGTTTGAAGCACCCGCATTGCCCGAACCTCTTTCACGTATATCAAAACCCTTGAGTTTTGACAGTATGTAGGCAGGATTGATATTTCCGATAAGATAGCCCATCAATGAACATAAAACAATCTGCATAAAAGCACCTCCATTCTACTTAAAACAACAACACAAAAAACAGACAAAGTTTTTTTCTTCATCTGTTTTTATGTTATGCATCTGTTTGTACTATTTATTATATATCCAAAATCGGATTTTGTCAAGAAAAAAGTTTGAATGTGATGCTTTGTGAATGATTTTGTCGGTTTTTTTATAATTTATAGGAAAATTTTTTTAAACGCTTGAAACAATATCATCTATTCTATTATAATGATTTTGTCAATAATACTTGACACAATTTTGAAAAAATTGAAAGCTGAACCTGAATAAAAAGTCAGGCAGCTTTTTTAAATGAGTTGTAATAACGTCTGCGTTTGATGGCAGGAGGAAGACCGCCGTTTGCAGAACAGATACGGCGATTGTTCCAATAACTCATATAATAACGCCATATTTTTGTTTTAAGTTCTTCAATCGTGAAGTTTTCGGGTTTATCATTTCGTGAATAGAATAATTCTACTTTCATTTTTGCCCACATACTTTCACATCGTGCATTGTCATGACATCTTCCTCCAGCACTGTTCATGCTCTGTTTCATACCACATACGGCTATTTTACGTCTATATTCGTCACTTGTGTACTGACTTCCACGATCCGAATGAATGATTGCTCCTTTGAGTTCGGGGTGAAGTTTTAAGGCGTTATCAATCGTTTCTGTACACAGAACTGCTTTCATATTTGTATCCATTGCAAGTCCGCACGCAAGTAAGTCGAAACAGTCAAAAATCGCTGAAACATAGAGTTTTCCGTTACTCGCTTTCAGTTCTGTAATGTCTGTCACACATTTTTTATTCGGTTCATCTGCTGTAAAATTACGTTTCAGCAAATCATTGGATTTCTTTGCTTCTTTATCTGCTTTTGTCAGTCCCTTTGGTTTCCTCGGACGGTGCGATATTCCCAGTCTTTCCATAATTCTGTACACCGTACGTTCTTCTGGAATCTCTGTTTCAAGATTTTCTTCTTCCTTTTTCAATAAAAGTGCTTCACGCATTCGCACTCTTCCGTATGTATCGTTATACTCATCTTCCTCTCTTATTTTTATCATAATCGCCGCCAGAGTTTCGTATTTCCAGGGTTTATCCTTGTTTTTCAAGTATTCATAAAATCCCTGCCTCGATACTTCCAATGCCTTGCAATAGAATGAAATTTTTCCAGTTATCCTGCCATTTTCAGTCTTCAGGGCTATAAATTTCATTCTTTCTTTTTTGCATACTTCTGACGGCTCGCTGCGAAAAAAGCCGATGCTTCCTCCAGAAATTCATTCAGTTCTTCAAGCTCTTTTATTCTTTTTTCAAGTGCTTTTACTCTCTTCCTTTCCTCCTGCAATTGTTGTACAAGATTCAG
>JAGBHV010000073.1 GCA_017935325.1 Clostridia bacterium | reverse complement strand
GTAGAAGCAACATGTACAGAAGAAGGTTCATATGACACAGTAGTTTACTGTACAGTATGTGATGCAGAACTCTCAAGAGTAACAACAACAATCGAAGCTCTTGGTCACACAGAAGGCGAAGCAGTTGAAGAAAACAGAGTAGAAGCAACATGTACAGAAGATGGTTCATATGACACAGTAGTTTACTGTACAGTATGTAATGCAGAACTCTCAAGAGTGACAACAACAATCGAAGCTCTCGGCCACGATTATGAAGCAGTAGTAACAGATCCTACATGTACAGAAGCAGGCTTCACAACATACACATGCTCAGTTTGCGGTGACAGCTATGTAGCAGACGAAGTGGCAGCACTTGGTCATACAGCAGGTGAATGGGTAGAAGATACAGCTAACCCCGGCACATGGAACCAGTACTGTGACATTTGTGGTGTACTCCTTGATACAGAAATCAGAAAAGTACCCGCAACAGGTATTGAACTTGATCAGGAATATGTAGAAACATACTATGTAAGAAAAGCTCCTGCATTCACACTTACAGAAACTGTACTTCCTGAAGACCAGCTTAAACTTGACTACGAAGTAATCTGGAGTTCAGACAACGAAAAAGTAGCAACAGTTGACGAAGATGGTAACGTAACAACACACAAACGCGGCTGTGCAACAATCACAGCTACACTTGTAGATGCAGAAGGCAATGTAATTGACACAGCAGAATGCAATGTAAAAGTTAAGTACACATTCTGTCAGTGGCTCATCTGGCTCTTCCTCATCGGTTGTGCTTGGTATTTCGTATAATTCTGAAACTACTATTCAGATTATCGTAAAGTAAATTAAACATGCCCCCGTTGCAGAGATGTAACGGGGGTTTTTGCATGAAAGACTTGATTTTATCTTTCAGTTGTATTAATATTGTGTCTGAGGAGTTGATATAATGGCTGAATTTTTAGAAGTTGTAATGATAGTAAGCTTTGGTGCTTCATGGCCGTTGAATGTAATAAAATCATATAAGTCACGCACAGCTAAGGGGAAAAGTCTGTGTTTTTTATTACTGATTTTCTTTGGCTATATAGCAGGAATCACATCTAAGTTTTTGAACGAAGCATATATGGCATCAATTTCTCAGAAATGGTATGTTCTGTTTTTTTATTGCCTTAATCTCTTAATGGTGGGTCTTGATCTGATTCTTTATTTCAGAAACAGAGCTTTGGACAGGAGAGCAGAAAAATGAAAATTTTATCTATAGGAAACAGTTTTTCAACAGATGCACACAGATATCTTCATAAGCTGGCTTCATTGCACGGTTATGAACTTGAAACGGCAAATCTTTTTATCGGCGGATGCAGCCTTGAAATGCATTGGCAGAATGCGACTGAGGATAATCCTTTTTACGATTATGAAATAAACGGTAATGAAGCAGAAACTAAAATCAGTATTCTGTCAGCTTTGAAAAAAGACAAATGGGATGTAATTACTTTGCAGCAGGTGAGTCATATGAGCGGACTTATCGACACATATGAGCCGTATTTATCATCTCTTGTTAAGCTTGTAAAGCAGTTTCAGCCGCAGGCAAAGCTTTATTTTCATCAGACCTGGAGCTATGAAAAAGATTCATTGCATGAAGGCTTTCTGAAATATAACCGCGATCAGAAATTAATGTACAATCATATTATTTCAGTTTCGCAGAAAGCAGCTCAAAGCATAAATGCTGAAATTATACCCACGGGTAAAGTGATTCAGTATTTACGGGAAAACACATCGGATTTTGATTATGAAAACGGAGGTATTTCACTCTGCCGTGATAGTTTTCATCTGTCTTTTGACTATGGCAGATTTGCTGCTGCAGCAACGTGGTTGAGAAGAATGACGGGTATAAAAATTGAAGTTACGGAGTTTGAAAATTTTGATAAAAACCTTTTGCAGATAATAGTTGATGCTGTAAATAGAATAGTGTAAATCACGCTTGATAATAAAGAAAAAGGTCTTATAACCGTAAGTTATAAGACCTTTAACCGATATGAATGTTTATAATGGATTTACAAAAATGCAAGTAAAACCGGCATCAGACATATTAAGATACTTTGGCAGGGTTTGGTATATTATTTTATTTCAGCTTCTGCAAATCCGATGCATTCCCTGCCTTTAATCATATCAGCTGCATTTCTTGCGTTGAAATAAAGACGGAGCTTGTTGCCGTATTTGACGAGATGGCTGGCATAAACAAACTCTTTCATCCAGTTTTTTCCGTCAACAACGGAAGGTTCAATAAGTATTTTTTCAAATTTAAACGAAAGTCCGTCTTCAGATGTCAGCAGAATTATTGCAGAATGGCTGTGACCGTCTTTTTCGTATAATCCGTTCTGGATTCCTATATAACCATCACGCAGCTTATATACCTTAAGACATCCGCTGCAGAGATTGAGATACGGATTGTTTTTGTCGGGAGAAATAATCGGCTTGGCGGCAGAAACATAGCCCTTTGCAATATCACTGCTTTGCGCATATCCGATATAGGTAGGCTCACAGAATCCGCAGTCTTTTATAAATGTCATACCACAGGAATAATACATGCGGTTTATGCCGTTTTCAAGCACAAGAAACGGATTTGATATTGCCGACCCTCTGTCGCTTTTCTCATAGCCTCTTGCATCTGTGAATGCAGGTGTCGGTTTGGACCAATTAATAAGGTCGGTGCTTTCAGTGACATAGATTGCAGATTTCCATTTAACGGCATTTATGACGTTCAGACCATTCATTATAAGCGGTCTTGTTCTTTCGTAGAAAAGATAGTACTTGCCGTTTATATAATTGATATTCGGACGCATGGCACGGTCAAGAACTTTTTTCACCTTGCGGAAATCAACACCGTCATCGCTGACAAAATGATATACGCCGAATGTGGTGTGCAGAAACATGTGCCATTTGCCGTCATGCGCAACATCGGGTGTAAGCAAAGACGGGTCAGCAACAACAACCGCGCCGCCAAAAGGCTTAAGCACGGGACTACTTTTGCTGATTTTAAAGTCAGCATTAATTATTTGTTTAACGGTTAAGTTTTCCATAATAAACCTCATTCTGATTTGATTACAGTATTATAGCATCGTAATAATGTTGGTTATATGATAACATAATCATCGTCAAAAAACAACCCACATGGATATTTGCAGTAACGCTGAAAGTGTTATAGCGGGTTATAATAAAAAAATAAGCATTCACACTTCACCGATGGCGGTTCAAGTCCTGATAAGGTTATAAATAAAAAATAAAAGCCTTATAACCATAAGTTATAAGACCTTTAACTGGTGCGGATAACAGGACTTGACGGCGTTCGCTTCGCTTTGCCGTCAACGGCAACGATTGTAATCGGCTTCGCCGATGGCGGTTCAAGTCCTGTCACCATATAAACAAAAAAAGACAAGTAAGATACAAAAGTATCTCACTTGTCTTTGGTGCGGATAACAGGACTTGACGGCGTTCGCTTCGCTTTGCCGTCAACGGCAACGATTGTAATCGGCTTCGCCGATAGGCAGGTTCCAAGTCCTGATAAGGTTATAAACAAAAAATAAAAGCCTTATAACCATAAGTTATAAGACCTTTAACTGGTGCGGATAACAGGACTTGAACCTGCACAGCCTTGCAGCTATTAGAACCTGAATCTAACGCGTCTGCCAATTCCGCCATATCCGCATATTGTTTCTCTTAATTTTTACACGGAGTGAAACATCTCCGAGGCGGAGCACGTAGCTTAACCCGCTGATCCTTAATTTTTACACGGTGTGGTCACCGAGGTGGGGCACATAGCCTTATCCACAACATTGAACATTTTATCACAACAAACGGATAATGTCAAGAAAAAACATGAAATAAAAAACAGAAATCATCCTATATTCAAAAACCGTGTTTTACAATTAAGCAAAACACGGTTTTATTATTCTCAGATTTTCCTTGTAGGTATGATTATGCTTCTTCAACGTTACCGCTGCGTACTGCTTCGAAATCTTCAAGGATTTTCTTGTCAGGAGCAGGGGTGAGGAGAGAAACAACAACGATGCAGATTGATGAGAAGATGAAAGCCGGAAGAAGTTCGTAGATAGCGAATACGCCACCAAGATTGCTGATTACGAGCTTCCACAGGAATACCATTCCTGCACCGCCTACCATACCGGCAATTGCACCTGCTTTTGTTGTGCGCTTCCAGAATAAAGAGAAGAGCATAAGCGGTCCGAATGTAGCACCGAAACCTGCCCAGGCGAATGAAACAATCTGGAATATTACGCTGTCTTCATCAAGAGCAATTACTACACCAATGAGAGCAAGAACAAGAAGAGTGATTCTTGTAATTATCATAACCTGTTTGTCAGTAGCATTCTTTTTGCATACACCCTGGAAAATATTCTTTGCAAATGCAGATGCTGCAATAAGGAGATATGAGTCAGATGAGCTGATAGTAGCAGCAAGGATACCTGCCATAACAAAGCCTGCGAGAATGGGCGGAAGTGAAGTTGTAGCAAGCGTGATGAAGATGTTTTCTGCGCTTGCTTTAGTAAGGTGTGCATCAGCATAAAGCTGTCTGCCTACAATACCGATGAAAACAGCTACAGCCAAAGAAATAACAACCCATACCATAGCAATTCTGCGTGAACGCTTTAATTCTTCTTCCTTGCGGATAGCCATAAATCTCAACAGAACCTGAGGCATACCGAAGTAACCGAGACCCCAAGCCATCATTGAACATACTGTGAGAAAACCGTAGTCAGCAGCAGCACCGAAAAGAGGTTTGCCGGCTTCTACAATCTGCTGGCCCTCTTCGTTAAGAACAGGAGTTGCAAGACCGAAGAATTCTAAAAATCCGGGAATCTGCTGAGCGTTTTCGAAAACGGCACTGATACCGCCTGCTTTGATTGTGCTGATAGTAACAATTACTGCCAAAGCCACAATCATAACGATAGCCTGCATAAAGTCAGAAATGCTTTCTGCAAGGAAACCGCCGAGGAGAGTGTAAAGTAAAACGAACACTGCACCTACAATCATCATGGTCTGATATGATGCACCGAATAAGGTTGAGAAGAGTTTGCCGCAAGTAACAAAACAGCTTGATGCGTATACTGTAAAGAAAATAAGAATAAACGCAGCTGATAATGTCATAATTGTCTTTTTGTTTTCGCGGAAACGGTTAGAGAAGAATTCAGGCAATGTAATTGAGTTGTTAGCTCTTACACTGTAGCGGCGTAAACGTTTGGAAACGATTAACCAGTTGATATATGTACCAACCGCAAGACCGAATGCAGTCCAGAAAGCATCTGCTAAACCGCACCAATAAGCAACACCGGGCAGACCCATAAGAAGCCAACCGCTCATGTCTGATGCTTCGGCACTCATTGCTGTTACCCATGGGCCTAAAGAACGACCGCCTAAAAAGTATTCTTCAGAGTTTTTGTTTGCACGTTTTGCATAAATTGCACCAATTGCAATAACCACTGCCATGTAAACGATCATCGCAATCAGTATCTGTATTGTATTTCCACTCATATAATTACCTCCTTCTGAAAATACTATAATCCGTATTATAACATACATGACAGACAAAAATCAATAAAATTTGAATTTATTATTAAATTTTTTCACCATAGCATTGTTTATGTAAAAAAAGCAAAATATCGGATGATTTGCGTATCATTAGTAACGTGTTAACTGTAAGCAAACGTATAGCAAATTGATTCCGCGCGAGAACTGAAAACGATTCAGCTGAAAATTATTATAATTGACAAAAAATATGAAAAGATGATAGAATACAGAAAGAGGTGATGAAAGTGAAAAAGAAATCAAGAGTATTTATAATTATCTTGTCTGTAATAGCTTTTATTGTAGCTGTTACAATTGCTGTAAATGCAGCCTGCATAAAAATAACTTATAATAAGATTCAGACATTTCCTGAAGTCGGCGGTGAGCTTACATTTGAAAATTATGCAAACGGTTGCTACAATATAAAAACTGACGGAGATTTTAAAGTGCTTCAGATTTCTGATGTGCATCTCGGAGGCGGATGGATGTCTGTGGCAGAAGATACAAAAGCTCTGAATGCAGTCGGCGCAATGATTGCACATGAAAAACCCGATTTTGTTATTTTCACGGGTGACCAGGCTTTCCCCGTTCCCTTTATATCAGGTACATTAAACAACAGAACAGGCGCAGTTATGTTAGCTGAATTAATGGAAAAGCTCGGTGTTTACTGGACCATAATTTTCGGAAACCACGATACAGAAATTTACAGCTATTATAACCGCGAAGAAATAAGTGAAATATATTCTGATGAAAAATACCGGTACTGTCTTTTTCAGCCGGGTCCTGAAGATGTTGACGGCTACGGAAATCAGGTTTTTAATATAATGAATACAAAAGGTGAAATAAGCCGTTCACTTATACTTTTTGATTCTCATGCATATACGGACGGCGATTATCTCGGAATAAGATGGATTTATGATAATATACACGAGAATCAGGTTAAGTGGTACGAAAAAACACTAAAAGAAATCAGAAAGATGAACAACGGTAAAGATGTTCTTACAAGTGTATTTTTACATATTCCTCTTGTTGAATACAGAGATGCATGGCTTGAATATGCGGGAAACGGTATGAAGGACACGGAAAATGTTAAATTTGTCCGTGGAGAAATAGGAGAAGAAGAACCTTATATATTATGCGGAGCACATGAAGATGACCTTTTTGAAAAAATGCTTGAAAACGGCAGCACAGATAGTGTCTTCTGCGGACATGACCACCTGAACAATACTATTCTGAATTATAAAGGAATTGATTTGGTTTACGGTTACAGTATTGACTATCTTGCATATTCGGGAATTGACAAAATAGGTTCACAGCGCGGATGTGTGGTAATCAATATTTCTCCTGACGGCAAACAGAATGTTTATCATGAAAACTATTATCAGGACAAATATGTTTCTCACTATGAAAAAGAAGAAGTAACAATGCAATAAAAATGAGACTGCCGAGAAATCTGCAGAATGACATTTTTGAACCCCGAAGATGTACAAAGGTACTTCGAGAGGGTGAAAAAATGGCAAATATATGCAAAAAGTGGGTGATATTCGATGTATCACCCACTTTTCAATTACTGTTTTTCTGATTTTAATTCTGCCTTTTCATATCTGAAATATCCGCATATATGCTTATGCGGGTTTATCGACAGTCTGAGGTCAGTTCGTTGCGGCGAACTGACCTCTTAATCTTTTATTTCTGATAAATTTTTACATAGTCAACAATGAATTCTGTTTTATATGTTTCTTTGTCAAATTTTTCAAGGCCGTCTTCACCGGGAATTTCAAGAGAAACTATAACTTCTTCAGGTACCTGTGAAACGCCGTTGCCGAAAGATGTTCTTGCTGTTTCAACACCGTTGATGTAGAAAATGTACTCATCTTCAGTCCATTCAAGACCGTATGTATTGAATTCTTCGTAAATGTTATTTGCTTTAAAATCTCCGAGATTTGCTGATTGGAAACCTTCCTGCGCACCGTCAACGCCTGCGCAGTGAACGGTGCTTGTTACAGCATCGGGGAATTTGCTGTCAGCACTCATAGCCTCAAAAATATCGATTTCGGCACCGCCGACACCGCCCTGTGAATATTCAGCCTCATAAGGATGATTTGCCTGAATCCAGAAAGCACTCCAGAAGCCTTTGTCCTTGTTGCATATGCAACGGATTTCAAAGTAACCGCGTGTATATTTTTCTTTGAGTGAAATCATACCTGCGTACCAGCCTTCGCCGTATTGACCGTCTGTAAGATACTCGCCTGAGATAGTCATCTTGCCGTCTTTGAGTGTTACCTGACTCGGAGCATTGAAACCTGATCTTCTGGAACCGTTGGCTCTGTAGTTCCATAAATCTGTGTTGAGTGTATCGCCTTCAAATTCATCGCACATAACAAGCTCGTATCCGTCGAGGTTCAGCTCCTGACCGCGGGGAGTAGTGGGAAAGCCGAAAAGAAGCATTCCGAAAAGTTCAATTACAGCCATCATTCCGGCGAAGAATCCCTTGAACGAAAAACCTGTCCACATTTCTTTTGTCTGTTCAAAAATCTGAACAACTGCCCATGCTTCGCGGTAAGCGAGACCTGCTGTTTTATAAAGCCAATCAAACATAAAAATTAACCCTCTTTCTGATAGATTTTAACGTAATCAATTATAAATTGCGTGTGATATGTTTCTTTGTCCATCAATTCAAATTTGTCTGATGACGGAACAACAAGAGAAACAATAGGCCTTTCTTCAACCTGTGAAACTCCGTTGCCGAAAGAAGTACGTGCCGTTTCAACTCCGTTGATGTAGAAGATATATTCATCCTCGGTCCATTCAAGACCATAAGTGTTATAAGAATTGTAAATATCGTTTGCTTTGAAAGTGCCGAGATTTGCCGATTGAATACCTTCCTGTTTTCCGTCAACGCCTGCGCAATGAACAGTGCTTGTTACGGAATTTGTGAATGTGCTGTTGTGGCTCATTGATTCAAAAATATCAATTTCAGCACCGCCGATACCGCCCTGTGAATATTCAGCTTCGTAAGGGTGGTCAGCCTGAATCCAGAAAGCACTCCACATATAAGGCTCGCCATTACAGATACATCTTATTTCAAAATATCCTTGTTTGTATTTATTTACAGTTGCAACTTCAGCACCGTACCAGCCTGCGCCGTACTTTCCGTCTTCATTATATTCGCCTGTGATAATCATGTTACCGTCTTTGAAAGAAACCTGCTCAGAAGAATATTTTCCGGCTCCTTGTGAGCCTTCGCCTCTGTGAAACCAGAGTTCAGTGTTCAGTGTTTCACCCTCGAATTCATCGCAGAAAACAAGTTCGTATCCTTCAAGATTCAATTCCTGTCCGCGAGGGGTAGTAGGAAAACCAAAAAGAAGCATTCCGAAAAGTTCAATTATTGCCATTAAACCTGCAAAAAATCCTTTGAAAGAAAAACCTGTCCACATTTCTTTTGTGTGCGAAAAAATCTGAACAACTGCCCATGCTTCGCGGTAAGCCAGGCCTAAAGTGTCTGTTAACCAGTCAAACATAATTTAACCTCCTTTTCAGGTTAATTGTATTATATAAATCACAATATGTCAAATAATATAATAAATTTTATGAAAATTTTCGTAAACACTCTTTACTTATATTTTAAAATTTAGTACAATATATTTGTATAATTTTGCATATTGGACAGGAGGCAAAAAAATGAAAACTGTTTACAAAAGAATTCTTTTGAAAATCAGCGGTGAGGTTCTTGCAGGTGAAGCAGGTCACGGAATTAATTTTGACACAGTGCTTTCAATCTGCAAAGCTGTAAAAGAAATCAATAAAGCAGGTGTTCAGGTGGGACTTGTTGTCGGCGGAGGTAACTTCTGGCGTGGCAGATCAAGCGGAAAAATGGACCGTTCACGTGCAGACCATATGGGTATGCTTGCAACTGTTATGAATGCAACTGCACTTGAAGACACCTTTGAACAAATCGGTGTTGATGCTGTTGCAATGTCAGCTCTTCCCATGGAGCAGTTTGCAGAAACGTTTACAAGTCAGAAAGCCAAAAAGCATCTTGAAAGCGGTAAAGTAGTTATCTTCGGTTGCGGAACAGGTAACCCGTTCTTTACAACTGACTCAGGCGCAGCTTTAAAAGCAGCAGAAATTGAAGCAGATATTCTATTCAAAGCAACAAATGTTGATGGTGTTTACGATAAAGACCCCAACAAATTTGATGATGCGGTTAAATTTGATACACTGACTCAGGCTGAGATTCTAGAAAAAGACCTGAAGGTTATGGACAGCACGGCAGCAGCCTTGTGCAAGGATAACAATATCCCGATTCTTGTTTTTAACCTCAATGACCCGGACAATATCATCCGTGCAGTTGAAGGTAAAAATATAGGAACTATTGTAAAACAATAATTTAAAATTCAAATTAAAATTCAGTTTTCAGGAGGAATTTTTTATGCAGGAAATTTTTAACGTAACAAAGGAAAAAATGGAAAAAACTTTAGGTGCACTTCAGTCAGAATACGCTTCAATCAGAGCCGGCAGAGCAAGTGCTGCTGTTCTTGACAGAGTAAGTGTTGATTATTACGGCTCTCCCACACCTATCAATCAGCTTGCAACAGTTTCAGTTGCAGAAGCAAGAATTCTTAACATTCAGCCTT
Source organism: Clostridia bacterium (assembly GCA_017935325.1). GTDB lineage: Bacteria > Bacillota > Clostridia > Oscillospirales > Acutalibacteraceae > SIG575. The sequence continues at coordinate 98,174 of JAGBHV010000073.1, read as the reverse complement.
GGGATAAGTCAGTTCTTACTGCTATTGAAAAAGCTATTCAGACATCAGATATCGGCATCAACCCCACAAATGACGGCTCAATCATCCGCCTTGTTTTCCCGCCTCTTACAGAAGACCGCAGAAAAGAAATCGTTAAAGATATAAAGAAAAAGGCAGAGGATTCTAAAGTAGCAGTCCGTTCAATCAGAAGAGATGCAATTGACAAGCTGAAGAAAAAACAGAAGAATTCTGAAATTACTGAAGATGATCTTGCAAACGGTGAAGATAAAATTCAGAAATTTACTGATGAATACATCAAAAAAATAGACGATAAAGCTAAAGATAAAGAAAAGGAAGTAATGGAAATCTAAGTTTCCGTCAGATGAAATTTATGAAAAGTAAATTTGAACTTCAGTCTTTTGATGTTTTGCCCCGTCACGTGGGCGTTATTATGGACGGCAACGGACGCTGGGCAAAGCAAAGAGGTCTTGAACGCTCCGAAGGGCATAAAGAAGGCGCGAATGTGTTCAGAACGATTTGTGAATACGCTTGTGACCTTGGAATAGAATGTATAACATTTTATGCGTTCTCAACCGAAAACTGGGCAAGACCTGAACTTGAAATAAAAGGAATAATGTCTCTTTTGCGTTCGTATCTTCTGGAAGCACTCGACAGAAAAAAAGAAAACGAAGAAAAGGGCATGAGAATCAAATTTATAGGTGACGTAAGCCGTATTGATAAAGAACTGCAGAAGATGATTAAAATTATTGAAAAGCAGTCTGCAAAAAAGACAAGAACTGTTGTAAATATTGCAGTCAATTACGGCGGTAAGCAGGAATTGGTGAAATCGTTCAGGGAAATTGCGGAAGATATAGAAAAAGGCAGACTTTCTTCAGCAGATGTTACACCTGAACTCATTGAAAGCCGCCTTTATACTCCGGATTTTCCCGCTTGCGACCTGATAATAAGACCAAGCGGTGAATACAGGCTTTCAAATTTCCTTACGTGGCAGTCAGCTTATTCGGAATTCTGGTTTTCAGATATTCTGTGGCCGGATTTCACAATAGATAATTTTAATGAAGCTCTCAGAGCTTATGAACAAAGAAACCGCCGATTCGGCGGAATATAAGTTTAAGTAATCAAGGTGATTTTCAAAATGAAAACAAGATTGATATCGTCAGCGGTGGCAATCGCAATTGGTATTGGTGTTATGGTAGGCATATTTACACCGGTGTTTTCGGTTTTTGTTATGGTCCTGAGCGTGGTTGCGGCAGGCGAAATCATGACAGTTGCAGGTGTGAAAAGCAATCTTGTAAGAGTGCCTGCAATGGTTTTTTCAGCTGTTATACCGGCGTATTTAAGCGTGCAGAATTCGCTTGAATTCGATATACCTGTAGCTGCGGTGTTGAGTTTATACGTAATTTTAATGTTATGCTTAATGCTGAAAACGCATGAAAAAACACGTTTTGAGCAGCTTACAATAACTCTTTATGCATCAATATTTGTGCCGTACGCTTTTTCTTGTGTGCTGAATATAAGAGATGTTCATTCTACATATCAGGGTGTTTACACTAAAGCTGAAGCTGTTTATCTTGTTTTGTTTGCATTTTTCTGTGCTTTCTTTACAGATAGCTTTGCTTACTTTGTGGGCAGAAAATTCGGTAAGCATAAAATGGCTCCTGTAATCAGCCCTAAAAAGAGTGTTGAAGGTGCAGTAGGTGGTCTTGTATTGTCTCCCGCTTTCAATATCGCTGTGTTTTTAGGTGTCAGAGAATGGGTTTTCGGCGGAGAAAGTGCAATCAGCCTTGTGTTTATTATTGTAATGTCTGTTTTGTTATCTGCCATAAGCATGCTGGGAGATTTGTCGGCATCGCTTCTCAAACGTAATTTTGGCGTTAAGGATTTCGGTAAAATCATGCCCGGTCACGGCGGAATAATGGACAGATTTGACAGTTGCGTTTTTGTATTGCCCGTGCTTGCGGCAGGAATAAAATTTATTAATATTTAGAGTGGGTAAAGTTATGAAAAAAATAGCTATTCTCGGCTCTACCGGTTCTATTGGAAAACAATCTCTCGACGTTATACGTATGAGAGGTTTTTCCGTTACTGCCCTTACTGCTAACAGTAATGTGCAGCTTCTTGAAGAACAGGCAAGAGAATTTAAACCTGAATATGTGGCACTTCACGATGAAAATGCCGCAAAAGATTTGAAAATTAAATTAGCCGATACGAATGTAAAGGTTTTATCAGGTCTTGACGGTATCTGCGAATGTGCAAGCCTTGAAGAAACCGATACAGTTCTCAACAGTGTTGTGGGGATGGTCGGACTGAAGCCTACCGTAACTGCGATTGAAGCAAAAAAAGAAATTGCACTTGCAAATAAAGAAACTCTTGTTGCGGCAGGTAAATTAGTTACAGATAAGGCTAAAGAAAACAATGTAAGAATTCTTCCTGTTGACAGTGAACATTCAGCAATTTTTCAGTCACTTGGCGGTTGCGTTTCAAAGTCAATGATTAAAAGGCTTATTCTTACAGCTTCAGGCGGTCCTTTCTTCGGTAGAAAAAGGGAAGAGCTTGAAAATGTAACCGTTAAAGATGCACTTAATCATCCTAACTGGGCGATGGGTGCAAAAATAACCATAGACTCTGCTACAATGATGAACAAAGGACTTGAACTTATTGAAGCGGCATGGCTTTTTGATATGCCTGCTGATAAAATTGACATTGTTGTTCACAGACAGAGTATTATCCATTCACTTGTTGAATACGTTGATAACTCCGTTATTGCACAGTTAGGTGTGCCTGATATGAGAATTCCCATTCAGTATGCGCTGACCTATCCCGAAAGATATGAAAGTCCCGTTAAACAGCTTAATCTTACAGATTTCGGTACTCTTACCTTTGAAAATGCGGATGAAGATACATTTTGCTGCATAAAATACTGTAAAGATGCTCTTTCACGTGGCGGCACGGCAACAGCTATTGCAAATTCTGCAAATGAAGAAGCCAATAAGCTTTTCAGAGAAGGTAAAATCAGTTTTCTTCAGATTGCAGAGCTTGTAGGTCAGGCACTTGAAAATATTTCTGTTAAAAATGATTATACTTTAGAGGATATATTTGAAACAGATATTCAGGCAAGAAAATTTGTGACAGAGCAGGTAAAGAATATATAACACTGCATTGAATGGTTGTGTTTCTGATATACTTTACCCATTCTCTGTAGAAAGAAGTGGTAGAGATTAATCTTTTATCTTTTGATTTATCGGCAATATGGAGCAAAGCATGGCCGATAATTGTGGCAATTTTATTTTTCGGTTTGATTATTTTCATCCACGAATTGGGACATTTCACCTTTGCAAAATTATTCAAAGTTAAAGTAAATGAATTTGCAATGGGCATGGGCCCGACTATTTTAAAAAAGAAGATTAAAGAAACAACGTACGCTCTTCGTCTTTTGCCCATTGGCGGTTTTGTCAGTATGGAAGGTGAGGATGAAGACAGCGACGATGAGCGTTCTTTTTCAAAAAAACCTTGTTGGCAGAGAATTATTATTGTTGCAGCAGGTGCTGTGATGAATCTGCTTTTAGGTCTTATAATCTGTATTTGCATAAATGCAAATCAGGATCTTATTGCAACATCAACCGTTGCAGGCTTCAGGGAAGATGCAGTAAGCATTTCTTCAGGTTTGCAGAAAGAAGATAAAATTATAGAAATTGATGACCATTCCGTTACAAGTTATATGGATTTATCATTCCTTATGATGCGTGACAAGGATGGCGTTATGGATATTACCGTAAAGCGTGATGGCGAAAAAGTCAGACTCAATGATGTTAAATTTGAAATGCGTGAGTACGAGGACGGAACGAAGTCGATGTATTTTGACTTTGTTGTTTACGGTGTAGAGCCGGGATTTAAAAATGTCATAACTGCCGCATCGGGAGAAACGCTTTCCATAATCAAGGTGGTTTATCTCAGCCTTTTTGATCTGGTTACAGGTCAGTATGGTCTGAATGAGCTTTCAGGACCAATCGGCACTGTGACCTACATTGCAGATGCCGCAACTGATGCAGGTAAGACCCATGACTGGTCAACATTGTTGCTTATTATGGCGCTTATTACAATAAATATCGGTGTGTTCAATCTTTTACCTTTGCCTGCACTTGACGGCGGACGACTTTTCTTTATGGTAATTGAACTTATCAGAAGAAAACCCATAAAACAAAAATATGAAGCATGGATTCACGCCGCAGGATTAGCACTTCTGATTATTTTAATGATAGTTATTTCTGCAAGTGATATCTTGAAACTTATAAAATAAGGGGGCATTATTATGCAGAGAAGAGAAACAAAACAAGTAAAAGTCGGTAATGTTGTTATCGGCTCATCTGCACCTGTAACTGTTCAGTCAATGTTAAATGTGCCCTCAACTGATATTGAGGGAAGCGTCAGACAGTCAATAGAGCTTGAAAAGGCAGGCTGTGAAATTATCCGCCTTGCAGTGCCGGATATGGAGGCTGTAAAGCTCATCCCTGCAATAAAAGAAAAGGTGAATGTGCCGCTTGTGGCTGATATTCACTTTGATTACAGACTTGCCCTTGAAAGTGCAGAGGCAGGCATAGACAAAATCAGAATAAACCCCGGCAACATCGGCTCAGATGACAGGGTAAAGGCAGTTGCAAAAAAATGTATCGAAAAAAACATACCTGTCAGAATCGGTGTTAATTCAGGCTCGCTTGAAAAGGAAATCCTCGCAAAATACGGCGGAGTCACACCACAGGCAATGTGTGAAAGTGCAATGTATCATGTGCAGCTTCTTAATAAATTCGATTTTGACGATATCGTTATTTCAATTAAATCATCAGATGTTGAAAAGATGGTAAAAGCATATCGTCTGATGGCCGAAATGTGCCCGTATCCCTTGCATTTAGGCGTTACTGAGGCAGGAACATATAAAATGAGCCTTATAAAATCATGTGCCGGAATCGGCTCGCTTCTTCTTGACGGAATAGGCGACACAATCAGAATTTCAATGACAGATGAGCCTGTCAGAGAAGTTGAAAGTGCAATAGATTTACTTTCAGCACTCAATCTTAAAAACGACAGACCGCAGATTGTTGCGTGTCCTACCTGCGGCAGAACAAGAATTGACCTGATTTCAACTGCAAAGGAAGTTGAAGAAGGGCTGAAAAGTTGCCGTAAAAAAATTAAAGTTGCCGTTATGGGTTGCGTTGTAAACGGACCGGGTGAAGCAAAAGATGCCGATATCGGTATTGCAGGCGGTGACGGATGTGCCGTGCTCTTTAAACACGGCGAAATTATAAGAAAAATCAGCGAAGAAAATATAGTAAAAGAATTACTTCAAGAAATAGATAAGCTTTAAAGGAAAGAAAAGAATGGATTCAAAATATTTTTTGTCAGTATTCGGTGATTATATTGACAATGAGGTGTTGAAAGGTCAGCTTAAAACCTTAAAAATTGAAAGCATGACCTTGTTCAGAGAAAAAAGAAACCTTGCAGTTACTCTTTTTTCTGAAAGTCTTGTTGCACCGAATGCGATTCTGAAAAGTGAAAAACAAATAAAAAACTGTCTGCAATTGAATCATGTGGAGTTTTTGCCGAGATTTCCTGAAAGTTCTTTTGATTCATCTTTTTATCCTTACATAGCAGAGAGAACTAAACAGAATTTTGCTGCAGCAAACGGTTTTCTTGTCGACGCTCAGGCGCATCTTGAAAACGGTATTTTTACAATTACTCTGAAGCAGGGCGGCGCAGAGATTCTTGAAAAAGCAGGCGTTGACCGTTTTACCGCAAAACAGCTTAAAGATATTTTCGGAATAGAAGCGGTTGTTAAATTTGTCAGCGAGAAAATCGACAAGGAAGAATTTCAGCGTGTAGTTGAGGAGGTTACTCTTAAAAAGCAGGAAGAGAATAACCAGATTTCACAGCCTAAAAAGAAAGAACCCGTGCAGGATTATCCTGATTTGCCTATCAGTTTTACTAATGCAGTGCCCCTTTACGGTAATGAAATCAAAACAAAACCAACGGCTCTTAAAGACATCAGCCACGAAGACGGTATGGTAACTGTATGGGGTGATGTTTTCTCCCTTGATGTACGTGAAACACGTGACGGCAGAAATAAAATTATCAGCTTTAACATAACTGACCTTACAAATTCATATACAGTAAAGCTTTTTGAAGCCAATGAGAACACAAAGTCGCTTCTTTCAAAGCTCAAAGACGGTATTGTTGTTGCGGTAAAAGGAACTGTAGTTTTTGATAAATGGATGAAGGACTACTGCATTCAGGCGCGTGCAATTACGCAGATTGAAAAAATGCAGAAAAAAGATAATGCCCCTGAAAAACGTGTTGAACTTCATCTGCATACAAATATGTCCTCAATGGATGGTATGACTCCTGCGTCAAAGCTTGTTGAACGCGCAATAAAATGGGGTCATAAAGCAATCGCTATTACCGACCACGGCATTGTTCAGGCTTTCCCTGATGCGATGAATGCTGTCGGTAAAAGCGGAATAAAAATAATTTACGGCATGGAAGGCTATTTCGTAGATGATATGAAGCTTGATGACCGTAAGCTTACTAAAGATGAAATCAAAGCGGAAAGAACTTACCATATAATTATTCTTGCAAAAAATACGGTAGGTCTTAAAAATTTATATCAGCTAATAACAAAGTCAAACCTTGAATATTTCCATAAACGTCCGAGAATTCCCAAGTCTGAGCTTATTGCCCACAGAGAAGGTCTGATTATCGGTTCAGCCTGTGAAGCAGGTGAGCTTTACAGAGCGATTCTCGACGGAGCAGACAGAGACCGTCAGCTCGAAATTGCATCGTTTTATGATTATCTTGAAATACAGCCCAACGGTAACAATATGTTCCTTGTCCGCGACGGTAAGCTAAAATCCGTTGCTGATATTGAAAACATCAACCGTTCAATAATTGCCCTTGCCGACAGTCTCGGTAAGCCCGTTGTTGCAACGGGAGACGTACATTTTATAGATGAATCTGACAGCGTTTACCGTGCCATTCTTATGGCAGGTCAGGGCTTTAAAGATGCAGACGAGCAAGCACCGCTTTACTTCAGAACAACTGAAGAAATGCTCAAAGAATTCAGCTATCTCGGCGAAGAAACGGCATATGAGGTTGTTGTTAAAAACACAAACCTTATTGCAGATACAGTTGAATATATAAGACCTATTCCTCAGGGAAACTATCCGCCCTATATTGAAGGTGCGGAAGAAGAACTGACCCGCATCTGCTGGGAAAGAACGAAGAAAATGTTCGGTGACCCTGTGCCGGAATATGTTGCAACAAGGCTTGATAAAGAACTTAAGTCAATTATCAAAAACGGTTTTGCCGTTTTGTATGTTATTGCGCAGAAACTTGTATGGAACTCTGTTGATAACGGTTACCTTGTAGGTTCTCGAGGTTCAGTTGGTTCTTCTTTTGTTGCAAATGCTGCAGGTATTTCGGAAGTTAATCCTCTTGCACCGCATTACGTTTGCCCTGAATGTCAGTACAGTGAATTTTTCCTGAAAGGTGAATACGGTTCAGGATATGACCTGCCGAAGAAAAACTGTCCGAATTGCGGACATGCTTTAAACCGTGATGGTCACGACATTCCTTTCGAAACATTCCTCGGCTTCAAAGGTGACAAACAGCCTGATATCGACCTTAACTTTTCGGGTGAATATCAGTTCTGGGCACACAGATACACAGAAGAACTTTTCGGTAAAGACCATTGCTTCAAAGCGGGTACAATCGGCACACTTGCCGATAAAACCGCATACGGCTTTGTTAAAAAATATCTTGATGAACGTGGCAGAGTGGTGTCCCGTGCAGAAGAAGACCGCCTTACAATCGGCTGTACAGGTGTCAAGAGAACAACAGGTCAGCATCCCGGTGGCATGGTTATTATACCTAATGACTATGTAGCAGAAGATTTTACGCCCATTCAGCATCCTGCTGATAAGGTTGATAAGGATATCCTTACAACGCACTTTGACTTCCACTCGCTTCATGATACAATTCTGAAGCTTGATAACCTGGGTCATGATGTTCCTACAATTTACAAGCATCTTGAAGATGCAACAGGTATTGCGGCGATGGATGTTGACATCTGCGACCCGAAAATTTACGAAATGATAAATTGCCCCGAACCTTTAGGTGTTACGGCGGAAGATATTGAGTGCGAAACAGGCACTTTGTCTATTCCTGAAATGGGCACACCATTTGTACGTCAGATGATTCTTGATGCGCAGCCTAAAAACTTTACAGACCTTCTGCAGATTTCGGGTCTTTCGCATGGTACAGACGTTTGGCTCGGTAATGCACAGGATTTAATCAAAGACGGTACCTGCACAATTTCAGACGTTATCGGAACGCGTGACAGTATTATGGTTTACCTTATGCACAAAGGCTTAGAGCCTGATATGGCATTTAAAATCATGGAAATTGTCCGTAAGGGTAAGGCGACAAAGCTTCTTACTGAAGACCATATCAATGCAATGAAAGAACATGATGTTCCTCAATGGTATATAGATTCATGTATGAAAATCAAGTACATGTTCCCGAAAGCCCATGCGGCAGCCTATGTAAGTGCAGCATTGCGTCTTGGTTGGTATAAGATTTACAGACCCGTTGAATATTATGCCGTTTATATGACAGTACGCGGTGAAGATGTTGATACTGTGGCTATTATGCAGGGACGTCAGGCAGTTAAAAAGAAAATGGCTGATATTTCGGCTAAAATGAAGGTCAAGGAAGCTACGGCAAAAGAAGAAGGTACATATACCGCCTTGCAGGTTATCAATGAAATGATGGCAAGGGGAGTTGAACTTCTTCCTGTAGATATATATAAATCTCATGCTACTGTTTATCAGATTGAAGACGGTAAAATCCGTCTTGCATTTTCTGCACTTAACGGCGTTGGTGAAAATGCTGCAAAACAGTTGCAGGCTGCCCGTGAAGACGGAAACGGAGAATTTATCTCAGCAGAGGATTTACAGCTTCGTTCAGGAGTTTCTTCAAGCGTAATTACTGCTTTGCAGGAAGCAGGAGCTTTGGCAGATTTGCCTGAATCAAACCAGATAAGTTTATTTTAAAATTTAAATAAAAGGATGATTAAAATGAAAGATTTCAAAGGTATTTATCCGGCACTTCTCACTCCCTATGATGAGAACGACAGAATCAATGAAAAGTCACTTGAAAAACTTATTGAAATGAATATCGCCAAGGGTGTCGACGGCTTTTATGTCGGCGGCAGCACAGGTGAAGCATTCCTTCTTTCACATGAAGAAAGAAAAGAAGTTTACAAGCTTGTATCTGACATCGTAAAAGGCAGAGTTAACCTTATTGCACATGTAGGCGCTATCGGCACAAAGCTTACTCTTGACCTTGCACAGTATGCAGAAAGCGTAGGCTTTGATGCAGTATCATCAGTTGCTCCCTTCTACTATGGTTTCAGCTATGACGAAATCAGGGATTTCTACTTTGATATTGCAAACAATACATCTGTTCCTATGCTTCTTTATTATGTGCCTGTGCTTGTAAATTCAAAGCTTGGCGTTGACGGCTTGTCAGAATTCCTTGAAAGCGACCGCTTTATGGGCGTTAAATACACATCAAACGATTTCTTCGGCCTTGAAAGACTCAAAGCCAAATATCCTGATAAGGTTGTTTTCAATGGCTTTGATGAACTTCTTCTCTCAGGTCTTACAATGGGTGCTGACGGCGGTATCGGAAGCACATATAACTGTTTTGCAGAAAAATATGTTGAAATGTATAAATGCTTTAAAGAGGGTAATCTCGCAAGATGTCAGGAACTTCAGAAAGAAGCAAACGACATTATTGATGCCCTTTGTAAGGTTGGAGTTTTTGCAGGTGAAAAAGAAATCCTCAACATGATGGGAATGGATTTCGGCACACCCAGAAAACCCTTCAAAGGACTTAATGACGAACAGAAAGCATTCCTCAGAAGCAAGGTTGAATATCTCCTTTAAACTTTAAAAGCTCTCCGTTTCGGAGAGCTTTTGTTGTTATATAAATGTAAATTATAATTTATTGTGCAATTAAAACTGAGCAACGCCTCCCTTGCCTAAAGGGAGGTGGATTTTTTGTGCTTGCACAAAAAAGACGGAGGGATATTATTACATTGATTTCATTAAACTTTTTTGCAATCTCCCCCAGTCAAAACCTACGGTTTTGACAGCCCCCTTTAGGCAAGGGGGCCATTTTCAACTTTTCACTTGGCACATATAAATTATAATTTGTCGTGCAGTTAATTTTTTATCGTAGGGGCGCCCATTGGGCGTCCGCCTGAAAATCACGCATAATTTAACGGGTCGTCGAGGACGCCGACCCCTACGAAATCTCAATTTAATTTTAACACTCGTAGGGCAGGGCCTTGGTCCTGCCGCCAAATCTTACGCAAAATAACAAACGGCGGGAGCAAGCCCCGCCCTACAATAACGTTTTAGACATAGCGATAAATTATAATTATTCTCTTTGTTTGGATATGGTATTAATCTGTATTAAATAAAGAATCCCGTAAGGTTGTTCCTTACGGGATTTTGCTATGTACGAAGAAAAGAAAAAAGCTCCGCAATTTTACGGAGCTTTAATTCTTGATTTTGTTTAAGAACAACGAAGTGCCTTAAAATCACACAGCACGAGTTACCTTACCGGAGCGTAAGCAACGAGAGCATACATAAACTCTTTTGGGAGTACCGTTAACAACAGCCTTAACACGCATGATGTTGGGCTTCCATGTTCTGTTTGATCTTCTGTGTGAATGGGAAACTTTGATACCGAAAGAAACGCTCTTTCCGCAGTATTCACATTTTGCCATTTGTCGCACCTCCTTTTTTAATATCTGATTTACAACGTTTAATATTATATATGTATTTTACAAAAAATGCAAGTGTTTTTTGTGAATTTTTTAAATTTATCAAAAATATTCACATTTTGACCCTTTTGACCACTATATTTTGTCCATTTGATTGACAAAAACCGCATTCGGTGGTAGATTTTTAGGGTAAAGAGGTGTAAAAATGAGCAGTTATTTATGGATAGCACTTGTAGCGGTTTACGGTATATGCAAAGGTACGCGTGAAATTTTCAAAAAATTTGCAATGAAGCAAAGCTCCGTAATGGAAACTTTGTTTATTTATGTTGCATTGTCTTTTGTCATTGTTCTGCCTTACGCGGGGCAGGCTTTCAGTCTCGAAAACTGGAATTATATGTACTTGATTGTTATAAAATCATTTGTGATTTTTATAGCTTGGATATGTTCATTCCGAGCACTTTCGAAAATGCCTGTAAGTCTTTACGGCGTGCTTGATTTGTCAAGAATTTTATTTTCGACCTTGTATGGCATTTTCCTTGTAGGTGAAACCATAGGATATATGCATATAATCGGTTTGTCCCTTGTTTCGGCAGGGCTTTTGCTTCTGAAATTCAAGCCGTTTTCAAAAAACAAATCAGATAAAGAAAAAGTTGATATAAAAACAATTTTTATTGCTTTTTCAGGTTGTGCGCTGACAGCTCTTTCAGGCGCACTTGATAAAATATTGATGAGAAAAGGCGACCTTACTTCCAATCAGCTTCAGTTCTGGTATATGCTTTTTCTTGTTATTTTCTATGCTCTCTATATAATTTTTACGAAAACTGAAATCAATCTTAAATCGGCTCTGAAAAACAAGTGGATATATCTTATGAGCATAACTCTTGTTATAGGCGACAAAGCATTATTTATTGCCAATAACGACCCGAATTGCACCGTGACACTTATGACTCTTATAAAGCAGATAAGCTGTATAGTTGTTATTCTGGGCGGTAAATTTATTTTTAAAGAAAAAAGAATACTCTATAAACTTTTCTGTGCGTGTGTAATTATTGCGGGAATTGTAGTGGCAGTTTTGCAGTAACGTTTTTCTGTTTTCCCTTGAAAAAAGAATAAAAAAATGTTATTATATATTGTAATGCATTTTTATCTCCGGAACGGGCAAAATAAACCGATTTGGAGGGATTTTAAATGTCAGAAAATTCATATGTAAATCAGGAAGAAAACACTGAAGACGGCATTTTTGAGAACACAGTAAAGCAGGTGTTTGACACAGGGTCGATAACTGTTAAAAAGAACTCTCATTTAATTCATTGCATCACAATTATCGGTCAGATTGAGGGGCATTATACGGCTTCTCAGCAGACTAAAACCACAAAGTATGAGCATATCATTCCCCAGCTTATCGCAGTAGAAGAAAGCGACGAAATTGACGGTCTTTTTCTGATTCTCAATACTGTCGGCGGTGATATTGAAGCGGGACTTGCAATAGCTGAACTGATTTCAGGGATGAAAACTCCGAGTGTGTCGTTAGTGCTCGGCGGAGGACATTCTATCGGTGTGCCCCTTGCTGTAGCGGCAAATAAATCATTTATCGTGCCTTCTGCTACAATGACTGTTCATCCGGTCAGAACAAACGGCCTTGTAATCGGTGTTCCGCAGATGCTTGAATATTTTTTGCAGATGCAGGAAAGAATTGTAAGCTTTGTATGTTCAAATTCGGAAATAGACGATAATACGTTCAGAAAACTCATGCTTGAAACAGGGGAGCTTGTTACCGATGTCGGTACTATTCTCGGCGGAAAAGACGCAGTAAAATACGGTCTTATTGATGAAATAGGCTCTCTTTCAGATGCATTGCAGGAATTGGATAAACTGATAACTGAAAGGAAAATGAAAAATGGCAAATGCAAAGAAAAAAACGCAACCTGCCAAAAAAGCAACAAACTCAAAGCCTCAGACAAAGAAAAAGGCTTCTCCTCAGACTGAAAAAGCAAAAGTAAAGCCTGAACCTCAGGAAAAAAGCGGCATTTCTATGCAGATGCTCAGCGTGATTCTCTTTTGTTCAGCTTTGCTTCTTTTGGCTTTTTGCGTAATACCCGGCGGCTCTGTCTGGGAAATTATCAGGCAGCAGGTATTATTTGGCACATTCGGTGTGTTGGCATTTCTTATGCCTGTGTTGTTGGGTTATGTTGCAATACTTTGTGCAAGGGAAAAACTTTATGAGAAGGGGAATATAGGGCGTATTATCGGTGTATCCGTGTTTATTCTCTTTCTTTCAAGTTTCATACATATAGTAGCAAACGATTTTGATTATTTTGAAAATTATACTATTTTAGAGCAGATTTCCGACGTTTATGAGCAGGGTCTGGCAATCAGTAACGGCGGTTTATTCGGTGCGATTCTCGGCGGCGGAATAGTTCTTGCCTGCGGTGCAAAAGCACCTGCCGTTGTGCTTGTATCGATAATTTCTTTCGGTACTCTTATGATTCTTACAGGTACTTCTCTTGCAAAGCTTATCGGTACTGTTGAAAAACCCGTAAAAAAAGCGGGAGATAAAATTGCGGAGCATAAAGAGAGAAGAAGACTTGAAAACGAAGAATACGCAAGAAGAGAAGCCGAAGAGATTTTTGACGACAGAGGGGTTGATTTTACCCCCGATTATCCTGATGAATTTATTCCGGTTGAAGAAGAGGTTCGCGAAGACAGTCCTATCATTCCTCCTGAAGTTGATGATATTGAGGATTATTCTTTTGACCCGTCAGAAATTGTTATGCCACCCGTAATTACGGGCGTAAAAGGCGGAAGCACGGGCATATCAAAAAAACGAAATAGAATCAGAGCTCTTGATATTGACTATGTAGAAGATGGCAGAAGTGTTGTTGAAGAAACGCCTGAAGTTGAGGTTGTTCAGCCTGAAATTCAGGAAAAACCTCCCGTTATCAGGCAGGCTACAAGGAAAACAGAGCCTAAATCACAAAAGCAGGCAAACGCCTTTGAAGTGTCTGAAACAGCTTTTGTGTCAACACGTTCAGGTAAATCAAAGCCTTATAAATATCCGCCCATGAGCTGCCTTTCAACTCCCGACGGTTCACAGAAGGTTGATTATTCAAAAGAACTTCAATCAAACGGACAGCATCTTATTGATGTGCTTAAAAACTTCGGTGTTGATGCAAAAATCTGTGAAATCTGCAGAGGTCCGTCTGTTACGCGTTATGAAATTCAGCCGGCTCCCGGTGTAAGAATCAGCAAAATTACAGGACTTTCAAACGATATTGCAATGAATATGGCGGCTTCAGGTGTCAGAATTGAAGCGCCTATTCCCAATAAATCTGCAGTAGGTATTGAAATTCCCAACAGAAACCGTACTATGGTTCTGCTTAAAGAAATTATTGATACCGCTGAATACAGAAAATCAGATTCAAAGCTTAACGTTGCTCTCGGTAAAGATATTACAGGTAACATTATCTGTGCTGATATTGCAAAAATGCCCCATCTTCTTATTGCAGGTACAACAGGTTCAGGTAAATCTGTATGTATTAACTCTATGATTGTGAGCTTGCTTTATAACGCAACACCTGATGAAGTAAAGCTTCTTATGATAGACCCGAAGCAGGTTGAATTTACTGTTTATAACGGCATTCCTCATTTGCTTGTTCCTGTTGTTTCTGACCCGAGAAAAGCTGCTGGTGCCCTTGCATGGGCAGTTACGGAAATGCTTAACAGATATAAGCTTTTCTCAGAAAGAAATGTAAGAAATATCAAGGGCTATAACAAGTTCTGTGAAGCAAATCCCGATATTCCCAAAATGCCCCAGATTGTAATATTTATTGACGAATTGTCAGACCTTATGATGGCAGCCCCCAATGAAGTTGAAGATTCAATCTGCCGCCTTGCGCAGATGGCACGTGCTGCAGGTATGCATCTTGTTATTGCAACGCAGAGACCTTCAGTTAACGTAATCACAGGTGTTATCAAGGCAAACATTCCCAGCCGAATTTCTCTTTCTGTTTCATCACAGATTGACTCGCGTACAATTATTGATACTGCAGGTGCAGAAAAACTTCTCGGCAACGGTGATATGCTCTTTAATCCTGTGGGAATGTCAAAACCCTTGCGTGTTCAGGGTGCATTCCTTTCTGATGCAGAAGTTGAGAATGTAGTTGATTTCATCAAGAGTCAGAAAGAAGGCTCTTATGATGAGGATATCATTGAAGAAATTGAAAAACATTCAGTCAATGAGAAAAAGCGTGCAGGTTATGATGTTGAAGATGACGATGATGACGATGCAGACGAAATGCTTCCCGATGCAATAAGAGTTGTTGTTGACATGCAGGCAGCATCAACTACGATGCTTCAGAAAAAACTCAAGCTCGGTTATGCAAGAGCGTCAAGAATTATCGATGACCTTGAAGAAAGAGGCATCATAGGTCCGTCAGAAGGTGCAAAACCGAGAAAGGTTCTGCTTTCAAAACAGGAATACATGGAAATGAATGCACTTTCAACTGACGGTAAAATCAACATGAATAAGTCAGGCTCACAGCCTGAATCCGAAGAAGATTATAACGATGAGGATTTTTAAATAATGAGTAACTTTTTACCTATCACAGCAGATGAAGCAAAGCAAAGAGGATGGGACAGCGTTGACTTTGTTTATGTAACGGGTGACGCTTACGTTGACCATCCCAGCTTTGGTGTATCTATAATTTCAAGAGTGTTGGAAGCTAAAGGTTACAAGGTCGGAATTATAAGTCAGCCTGATTGGAATAACAATCAGGCTTTCAAGATTTTCGGGAAGCCCAGATTAGGCTTTATGGTAACTTCAGGCAACATTGACAGTATGGTGGCTCACTATACTGCTGCAAAAAAGAAAAGAAGCGATGATGCTTACACTCCCGGCGGAAAAGCAGGAAAACGTCCCGACAGAGCAGTAATTGTTTACTGCAAAAAAATCCGTGAGATTTATCCTGACAGTCCCATAATTATCGGAGGTCTTGAAGCATCTTTAAGAAGATTTGCCCATTATGACTATTGGGATGATTGCGTAAAGCCTTCAATTCTTGTGGAATCAGGTGCAGACCTGTTAAGCTATGGTATGGGTGAAAATCAGACTATCGAAATTGCCGAAAGACTTAAAAACGGTGAAAGCATCAGCACTATGACTGATATTAAAGGTACTTGCTGCCTTATCGATACAAAAGATACACCGTATACGGGTGTTGAATGTCCGTCATATAAGAATGTTGTCAATTCAAAGCGTGAGTACGCTATTGCAAACAGAATTCAGCTTGATGAGCAGGACCATATCAGAGGGAAAATGATTAAGCAGCGTCACGGAGATAAAATGCTTATTCAGAATGTGCCTATGCCTCCGCTTACTACAGAAGAGCTTGACTGGGTGTATTCTTTGCCGTACGAAAGAAATTATCATCCCTCATATGAAGAAGAGGGCGGTGTCCCCGGAATAGCCGAGGTTAAATTTTCAATTACACATAACAGAGGCTGCTTCGGTGCATGTAATTTCTGTTCTCTTGCGTTTCATCAGGGTAGATTTATTACCACAAGAAGTAAAGAATCTATAATTGAAGAAGCGAAAAAGCTTACCGGACTCAAAGATTTCAAAGGCTATATCCACGACGTGGGCGGTCCTACCGCAAATTTCCGCAGACCTTCTTGCGACAAACAGCTTGAACACGGTCTTTGTAAGGGCAAGAAATGCCTTGCTCCCACACCGTGCAAGCAACTTGTTTCAAATCACGAGGAATATCTTGATATATTAAGAACATTGAGAAAATTACCCAAAGTCAAAAAAGTTTTCATCCGTTCAGGTATCCGATTTGATTATCTTCTTGAAGACAGAGATAAAACTTTCTTCCGTGAATTGGTTGAGCATCACACAAGCGGTCAGCTTAAAGTTGCTCCCGAGCATTGCAGTGCAAGTGTGCTTGACTATATGGGCAAGCCTCATATTGAAGCTTATATCAAGTTTTCACGTGAATATTTTGCAATAAATAAAAAAATAGGAAAAGAGCAGTATCTTGTGCCCTATCTTATGTCATCTCATCCGGGCAGCACTCTTGATGATGCCATTGAGCTTGCACAATTTCTGAAAAAGGAACACATAAAACCTGAACAGGTGCAGGATTTTTATCCCACACCGGGTACAGTTTCAACATGTATGTTCTATACAGGTCTTGACCCGTACACTTTAAAGGAAGTTTATGTTGCTAAAAATTCTCACGATAAAGCGCTTCAGCGTGCACTTTTGCAAAGCTATAACCCGAAGAACAGAAGTCTTGTTGAAGAAGCATTGAAAAAAGCACACCGTACAGACCTGATAGGTAACGGCGAAAAATGTCTTATTAAAGGCACTTATCAGAAAAATTCTGATAATCGTGCAAAAAACTACAAAAACAAGGCAGCGAAGAATAATGGAAGAAAAAAGAAAAAGTAAAAAGCTGTTTATCATCATTTCGGCAGCAGTAATATTATTGTCAGTAATTATTGCCATTGCATTTGCTTTAAGGAAAAATAACACGTCGCAGGCAGAGACAACGCTTGCTTCTGACAATGAAACTACCAATTGGGCAGAGGCGTTGTCTGATGCAGGACTTTCTCCTGTGAATACAAAGAGTGATTCACTATCAGAGGGATTATGCGTCGATTTTCTGAATGTAGGACAAGGTGACTGTGCTGTAATTACATGCAATTCAGAATGTATGATTATTGACAGCGGTGAAAAGGAGTATTATCAGGTTATAAGAAATTTTCTTTTGAATAAGGGCATTTCCAAAATTGATGTTGCCATGATAAGCCATCCGCACACAGACCATTTCGGGTCAATGAGCAGTCTGCTTGAGGATTTTGATGTTGATACTCTTGTTATGCCTGAAATAAAAAGTCATGAAGACCTGAACAATAAATCATATGAAGATTTTATAAAATCTTTGAAGAGTAATTCAATTCAACCGCATTATCCTGATGAAGGAGAAAAAATATATCTCGGCGGTGCTGAAATTGAAATTTTAGGACCTGTTGAAGAAGATGAAGAAATCAACAATATGTCAATTGTTGCTATGCTCAGATACGGAAAATCAAAGTTTCTTTTTACGGGTGATGCGCAGAAAGAGGAAGAAATAGATATTGTGGAACGAGGTAAAGATTTAACCTGCGACGTTCTGAAGGTTTCTCATCACGGAAGCAGCGATTCTTCTGATATTGCATTTATAAAAGCATCATCTGCCGACACAGCCGTAATCAGCGTAGGTGAATACAACGAATATAACCACCCGAACGGTGTGACACTGAAGAACCTTCTGAAGGAAGATATTAATATTTACCGCACTGATTTTGACGGTACGGTAAGCTTTTACGTTGAATCGGAAACATCGGATATAATAACGAGGAATGTTTGATATGGAAGGAAAAAACAAAGTTATAGTTGCAATGAGTGGCGGAGTTGACAGCTCTGTTGCGGCTTATCTGCTTAAGAATCAGGGGTATTCCTGCCATGGTGTAACGCTTAAGCTCTATGATGAAAAAGATGAAGAAAATTCTGCAAAAGCCTGTTGCACAGATGAAGATATTGAAGATGCAAGACTTGTTGCAAAAAATCTTTCAATGCCATATGATGTTTATGATTTTAAGGCTGATTTCAAAGGCGAGGTAATTGACCGCTTTGTAAAAGGTTATCTTAACGGCGAAACTCCGAATCCCTGCATTGATTGCAACAGATATATAAAATTCACACATATTCTCAAAGCGGCAGATAAATTTGACGCACAGTATATTTCAACAGGTCATTATGCCTGCGTTGAGTTTGATAAAGGCAGTTCAAGATACCTGCTCAAAAAGGGCAGATATGACATGAAGGACCAGAGCTATGTGCTTTACAGCCTTACGCAAGACAGACTTTCAAGGCTTCTTCTGCCTGTGGGAGAATTGAAAAAAGAAGAGGTAAGGCAGATAGCAGAGGAGTGCGGATTTATAAATTCAGCAAAGCCTGACAGTCAGGATATCTGCTTTGTTAAAAACGGCGATTACGTTTCGTTTATTGAGAATTACTGCGGTAAAAAATTCCCCGAAGGTAATTTCGTTGACAGAAGCGGGAAAATTATTGCACGCCATAAGGGCATAATCGGCTATACTGTAGGGCAGAGAAAGGGTCTTGGTATTGCATCAACAGAGCCGTATTTTGTGCTTGAAAAGAATGTTGAAAAGAATGAAGTTATTATAGGACGTGCAGAAGAACAATACAAAAAATCAATCCTTGTAGGCGATATGAACTGGATTGCTTTTGAAAAACTGACAAGTCCCATAAAAACAACGGTAAAAATCCGCTACCGACACAAGGAAGTGCCGGCAATTGTTTCGCAGTTTGATGATGAAAAATATCTTGTGGAATTTGAAGAACCGCAACGTGCACCTGCAAAAGGTCAGGCAGCAGTTTTCTATGACGGAGACTACGTTATCGGCGGCGGAAAAATACTTTAAAAATTAAGACACGGTAATCTCAGATTACCGTGTCTTTACTTTATATAAGCTCTTTAATTCTGTTATTTATTTCTTCACGTTTTAAAATATGCCATTCTTCGCTTCTGGGATATTCTGAAAAACTCATAGTGAACTTTTCTCCGTTATCAGTTTCGAGAATTTTCAGAACTTCTTCTTTGCCGATTAAGCTTTCAAGTAACTGCAACGCCCTCATATCCTGCACAGCTTCATTCATTGCTTTGAGCCTGATTGAAGCCCATGCCTTTCCGTCAGGAGCAGGGTAGACAACAAATGCATCGCCTGATGAGAATGCATAGCCGGCATCAGTTTCAAAGAACGGGTCAACTTTTCTTACAGAGAGCTGTGTGAAATAGAAGTTGTAGCCCCAATGCAGGAATCCTTTTACATCGTATTTGTACATCTGCATGCCGATGATTCGTGTTCTCTGAAGAGGCATTGAAAGAAATCTGTTGGAATAATATCCGTCAGTAGGTCCGCAACAGTAATATGTCCAGAGTTCAGGAACTTTACCTGCAAAATCCTCGATTTGGCGTTCACTGGGAATAGGTCTTGTCACATAGCCTTTTTCATAGAATTCAATTTCAGAAAGTGCATCAATAATCTTGAATTTTTCACCGAAAAGCTTATGTATAAGAGTGCTGTGTTTGCCGTAAACCGCAAGATCATCTTCACCCGGCTCGTCAGAAACATGAAAATAGCAGTTGTCACTTATTCCTTCATTTACTAAAAATTCAGTAAGGCAAGGTGCAAGAGATGATAAAAATTCTTCGTATTCTTTGCCGGTGGAGTCTGTTTCCCAACCGAAAATTCTTTCTGTTTTGCCATCAACTTCAGCCATGATTTTCGGTGCATGGAGTGCGCCCCATTGAGTAAATAAATGAGACATTTCATAATATTTAACTCCGCATCTTCTGCACATATCAATCCATTTTGCAAGGTTTGAAAAATCAAATTCGTATGTCTCACCGTTTTTTCTGACTCCCACTAACTGAACAGTAAGCCTTTCTCCGCCAATCTGTGTATCAAGAGGCGGTGTAAAAAGGGGAGTAAGGATAAAATTAATTCCGTGGTCTACTGCTGTTTTAACAAAGTTTTCGGTAATTCTCCAGAATTCATCGCTGAAAACGGGCACGTTATAATATGTTGCAAGGCTGTCGCAGTGGAACCAATTTGTGTGTATAAGTGTCTGCTCGGGTAAATCTGCATCAATGATGTCGAGTGTTATTTTTTCTGTGCAGATAATTTCTCCGTCATTATTTCTGAACGAAATTTCAAGCTCGTGAATGCCTGCGTCAAGGTTTTCCCCCTCAATCCAGAAACTCAGCCATGCATTTGCAGGTATTCTCATTTTTTCGCCATCGTACGGGCAGAGAATATCGGGATAAAGACCCGGTGTTGTTCTAAGATAATAATCATCAATGTCATCCGCACAAGGCTTTACGGAGGGTACGGAAAGAACCTTGTATACGTTCAGTTTTTCGGAAATTTCCAGGCTGATATCGTCTTCATTTTTATCACTTTCACAGACAAACTGAAAGGCAATTTTTTCATTTCTAAATGATGAAAGTCTGTTGATTCTTTTATAATTTTTCGGTTCTTCATCAAGGAAAACTTTTGCTAATGAAGATAAAATACAAGTTTTGATTGCCATAAAATCACATCCTTTCCATAAATATAACATATGAAAAAAATCATTTCAATAATTTTTGAAAATTTAGGTTTATTTGATAGAGTTTTTCAAAGAATATGGTAAACGAGGTGAATATATTTATGGAAATTTTAAACAGAATGCTTGAAGTGATTTCTCAGAACGAAACAAGAGAAAGCTATAAAATACCGTATTGCTGGAATTATTATGGTGCAGAATTTGAAAAAGCAGATGTTCAGGGTGAAATTCTCGTAAATTCATCTGAATATTTTAAAAAGGCTATTGAATATATCTTATCCTATAAAAAAACAAAACAGGAAGAAACACTGTCTTTTTATTCGCTTTTTGTACGCAGTTTTTCTGCGTGGGACCACGGAAAAGGTTTTGAAAGCGGAACGTTTCTTAAAACTATTGCACTTTTGCCGCTTATAAAGGAAATGGGCTTTAACTCAATATATTTCCTTCCCGTATTTGAATTATCACAGACAAATAAAAAAGGGGAGTTATCCTCGCCCTATGCCATAAAAAATATAATGAAGTTCGACACAATGCTTCTTGATGAACATTTAAACGGTATGACAGCGGAAGAACAGTTTTCGGCATTGTGCGAAGCGTGTCATAAATTGCAGATGAAAGTTGTGCTTGATTTTGCATTCAGAACTGCTTCGCGTGACAGCGATTTGTGCCTGACACATCCCGATTGGTTTTATTGGGTGAAAAATCATTCTTTGATGGAGTTTTCTGCACCGGAGTGCGATGAACTCGGGCATACAGCGGTAACGCACAAAAATGTAAAACAGCTTTTTAAATCTGACAACATGGTCCCGTTTGCAAACAGCTTTGCATATCCTCCCGATTCAGAAGCAATAAATCTCATTAATCAGGAAGACAGAGACATTTTTGAAATGTGTTCTGAGAAGCTCGGCATCTCGGTAATGCCGGGATTTGCAGATACAATCAATGACCCGCAACCGCCCTGGAGCGATGTCACGTTTTTAAAATATTATTTCGATAATACCGAAAACGTAAAAAGAAAATTCGGTTCTGATTTTCCGCCGATGATAGCACAGGATGGTATTAAATGCAGTTTGTTTCCCGGCGAAAAACCTAATACAGAGCTGTGGAATTATGTCAGGCATGTTATTCCGCATTATATGGATGCGTTTTCTATTGATGGTGCGAGAATCGATATGGCTCATGCTTTGCCCGAGGAACTTACAGCGCAGATTATAAGCGATATCAAGAAGAAGGATAAAAAATTCCTGCTTTGGTCAGAAGAATTCGATAATTCCTGTTCGTCTGAACTTAAAAATGCAGGATACAGCTTCTATACGGGCGGAATCTGGGATTTATGGGGTGAGGCGAGTTACACCAACATGAATTTCAATAAACGCCTTTATGAGTGCATTACGGGCGAAATTCAGTCTGTTTCGTGCACGGAAACGGCAGATACACCACGAAGTATGCAAACTTCAGGATTGCTTAAAAGCATGGCTTCGGCAGTAGTGACTGCACTTTTGCCCAATACCGTTTATTTTATTAACAACGCACAGGAGCTTGCTGAAAAACAACCGATGAATTTAGGACTACGCAACACAGAAAAGGGTAGATTTGTGTTGCCGAAAAATCATCCGTTTTACGGGAAACTTGCATTTTTTGACAGATATATGTTTGATTGGAAAAACAGAAAACACATGTATATTGCAATAAAAAAAGCGCTTGAAATGAGAAAAAGATATTCCTCTGTTTTATCTGATATAAATAATTACGATTTGAAACAGCTTAAAAGTTCGTCGGAAATTACCGTAATCTGCGGTTGGAACAAAAAGAAAGGATATCTTCTTCTTTTTAACAGGGGTACAGAAGAAATAAAAATGTATGCAAAAAAATGTGTACCTCACGATGCAAAATTAGGCGAATGCATTTACGGCTGTGAAAATAAAGATGTGCTTTATCCTAATTCCGTAATTGTTTATGACCTGGAAAGTAAAAAATAATTTGATAAATTTTAATAAATCTCTTGACCTTTTTACGTTTTAATTGTATATTTTAGATAATACCAAATCTTGGAGGGATTTATTATGAAAATTACGTTTATGGGCGCAGGCAGTACTGTTTTTGCAAGAAATGTTATCGGTGACTGCATGTGTACACCTTGTTTGAGAGACGCAGAATTTGCACTTTATGATATTGACGGTCAGAGACTCAAGGACTCTGAAATAATTCTTAATGCGATTAATGCAAATGTTAATGAAGGCAGAGCTAAAATCACAACTCATCTCGGTGTTGAAAACCGTAAGGAAGCATTAAGAGGCGCAAAGTTTGTTGTTAATGCAATTCAGGTAGGTCTTTATGACCCGTGCACAATTACTGACTTTGAAATTCCGAAAAAATACGGTCTTCGTCAGACAATTGCTGATACACTCGGCATCGGCGGTATTATGAGAGGCTTGAGAACAATTCCTGTTCTTGCTGATTTTGCAGCTGATATGGAAGAAGTTTGTCCTGATGCATGGTTCTTGAACTACACAAATCCCATGGCGATTCTTACAGGCTTTATGACAAGATATACAGGCGTTAAAACTATCGGTCTTTGCCACAGCGTGCAGACTTGTTCACGCGACCTTCTCGGCGGACTTGGTATGGATGATAAAATCGAAGGCAGATATGACCTTATTGCAGGTATCAACCATATGGCATGGCTTCTTGAAATCAAAGATAAAGACGGCAATGACCTTTATCCCGAAATCAAGAGAAGAGCAATTGAAAAGAATGATAAAGCACTCCTCGGTGAAATTGAAAAACACGGTGATATGGTAAGATATGAGTATATCAGAAGACTCGGTTATTATTGCACAGAATCAAGTGAACACAATTCAGAATACAACATGTTCTTCATTAAGGATAAATATCCTGAAATGATTGAAAAATACAACATTCCTCTTGATGAATATCCCAGACGTTGCGTAAATCAGATTGCAGGCTGGGAAAAAGAACGTGATAATATTCTTGCTGACGGCAAAATTACGCACGAGAGATCACATGAATATGCTTCATATATCATGGAATCAATGGTAACAAACAAGCCTTACAAAATCGGAGGTAACGTTTATAACGGAGGACTTATTGAAAACCTTGACAGAGATGCTTGTGTTGAAGTTCCTTGTCTTATTGACGCAAGCGGTATTCATCCCTGCAGAATCGGCAAGCTTCCCGTTCAGCTTGCTGCAATGAATATGACAAATATCAATCCTCAGCTTCTTACAATTGAAGCTGCAGTTACACGTAAGAAAGATGCTATCTATCAGGCCGCTATGCTTGACCCCCATACTGCATCAGAACTTAACATTGACGATATCGTTAAAATGGTTGATGAACTTATTGAAGTTCACGGCGACTGGATGCCCAAATATCATTAATCGAGGTTAATATGGCAAAGAGAGAAAATCGTTTTGAAAAAATCTATTCTCAGGGTGCTATTGAAGCTATAGAAATCTGGGTAGATAAAGAAACGGGTGTAAATTATATTTTTCGCCAAAGCGGTTACGCAGGCGGTATGACACCGCTTCTGGGAAAAGACGGAAAACCTGTAATTTCACCAATAGAATAAGTTTAAACAAACAGCAGAGTTGATGAAAAATCAATTCTGCTGTTTTTTGCAGAAAAATATAATTTGACGTAATTATGGGTTTTACATTCCGTAGGGTCGACCCTTGCGGTCGACCGTTGGTTTTGATGTAATTTTGCGGATGCCCGCGAGGGGCATCCCTACGATGTTAAAATAAAATTGAGATTTCGTAGGGGTCGGCGTCCTCGACGACCCGTTAAATTATGCGTAATTTTCAGGCGGACGCCCAATGGGCGCCCCTACGATGTTAAAATTAATTGTGCGATAAATTATAATTTACAGAAAACTCAACTCGTGGTTGAAAAATATCGACTGATATGTTATTGTTAATATGTGAAATGTGTGGTATATTCTGCTTGAAGGAGTGATAAGTGTGAACATCGGAAGCAAAATCAAAGAGTTGAGAAAGAAAAGGGGAATTACGCAGGAGCAGCTTGCAAATGCTGTCGGTATATCTTTTCAGGCTGTGAGTAAATGGGAGAATAATATTGCTTTACCTGATATAACACTTATGCCATTGCTTGCAAATTATTTCGGAGTTTCTATGGATGAACTTTTTGATTTCAGTCTGCTTGAAATGGAAAATGAAATTAAGAAAATAGTTGAAAATGCTTATGAGTACAGAGAAAGTGACAGTGCAAAAAGCAGACAGATTCTCGAAGACGGTCTGAAAGTATATCCTGAAAACGATATTCTTCTTAACAATCTGCTTTATGTTATTGCTGATGCCGATGAAACAATAGAAATAGCATCAAAGCTTGCCGAGAAAACAAGACTTGACGAAGTGAAATATGATGCACTGCGTTTTCTTGCATATGCGTATAAAAAGAAAGGTGACCTGAAAAGTGCCGAATCGGCAATAGAACAAATACCTGAAATTTATTTCACAAAACTTACTGAAATGGCGTATCTTTTAGAAGGTGAGCCGAAATTCAGAGCCGCTGAAAAACAGAAGTGGATTTCTTTTGAGAACCTGCTTCAGATGATGTGGAAGCTTGCAGAATGTTATGAGGCGGATGGCGATATACAGAAAGCAATAGATGAAACGGAAAAAGCACTTAAACTTATCCCGATTCTTGATCATCCGAATTTTGTGATTTATACAGAGTATTTTAATAAACAAATTGGCAGATTAAAAGAACAGCAGGGTTGACCAAAATCAACTCTGCTGTTGTTTATAGTAAATTATAAATTTAAACGCATTCTGAAATCATAACGGTAGGGCGGGGGTTTGCTCCCGCCGTTTGTTATTTTGCGTAAGATTTGGTGGCAGGACCAAGGCCCTGCCCTACGAGTGTTAGAATTAAATTATGCGTAATTTTCAGGCGGACGCCCAATGGGCGCCCCTACGATGTTAAAATTAATTGTGCGATAAATTATAATTAATACTGGCATTTCCAAACGTGTCATTCTCGAGCGAATGCGAAGAATCTCGTTTGGAAATGTTTTTTGTGTTGCCATTTTGAGATCCTCCGCTTATGCTCAAGGATGACAACAAAATGGCAAGGTTGGTCACATATAAATTATAATTTATCAGATACAGATGTAAAAAGCCTCCCCTTGAAAATGCAAGGGGAGGTGGATGCGTCAGCATACGGAGGGGATTTTTAGCTTAAAAGATTTCTGAAAGTTTAACAGGTCTGTGTTCTTCAACAGATTTCTTAGCAGCAAGACCGATTTTAACAGACTGCATACCTGCGTGGATACCAACGGGAACATCTTTGTCGTTTTCAATAGCATCAACAAACTGAGCAACTTCGTCTGTGAAAGACTGCATATATCTTTCAAGGAAGAAGAACAGGGGTTTTTCGCCTGTTACGCCGTTTTCGTCAGCGATAACAGCTGATGAAAGTGTATCGTTTGAAGTAGCAACCATACCTTTTGAGCCGAATACTTCTGCTCTCTGGTCATAGCCGTAAGCAGCTCTTCTTGAGTTATCGATAACGCAGAGAGCGCCGTTTGCCATTTTCATTGTGATGATTGCTGTGTCAACGTCGCCCTGTTCGCCGATTGCGGGGTCAACAAGCACTGCAGACTGAACATAAACTTCTTCAACATCGCTGTTTACAAGGAATGTTGCCATATCAAAATCGTGAATTGTCATATCAAGGAAGATACCGCCTGAAACCTTGATGTATGCGGGGTTGGGGGGTTCAGGGTCACGTGAAGTGATTTTAACAATATGAGGGTCGCCGATTCTGCCTGCGTCAACAGCTTTACGGATAGCAGCGAAGTTGTGGTCGAATCTTCTGTTGAAGCCAACCTGGAATTTGAGGTTTTTGCCCTGGAGTGCATCAGCAACAGCCTGAATTTTTTCGATTGAATGGTCAACGGGTTTTTCACAGAAAACGTGTTTACCTGCGTTTATTGCTTCAACTGAAATTGAAGAATGTGTGTCTGTTGATGAACAAACCATAACTGCATCAATTTCGGGGTCAGCAAGAATTTCTTTGTAATCTTTTGTGATAACTTCAACGCCCATACCTTTTACAAAGGCTTCTGTTTCTTCGTTCATAAAGGGGTCAGCGATTGATTTTACAGTTGCGCCTTTTACATGGTATGTAATTGACTGAAGATGAACTTTACCGATACGGCCTGCGCCGATAATACCGATTTTAATCATTTTATTCAAATCCTTTCTTTAAAGAAATTGTTAACTTATATTGTTCCGTCCCATGTGCTTACTTCAAGTGCTTTCTTTTCGTCTTCAGAGAACCAGTGAGTAGTTACTGCTTTTGATTCTGTGTAGAAGCGGTAAGCATCTTTACCAAGGCAATGAAGGTCACCGAAGAATGACTGTTTGTGGCCTGAGAAGGGGAAGAATCCAACGGGCACGGGAATACCAACGTTGATACCAACCTGACCGCCGTCTGTGTGACGTGCAAATTCTCTGCCGTAGAAGCCACTCTGAGTGTAAATAACAGAGCCGTTAGCATAGGGGCTTGCGTTCATGATTTTAAGACCTTCTTCAAAGTCTTTACATCTCTTGATACAAAGTACGGGTCCGAAAACTTCATCGCTGCCGATTGTCATATCTTCTGTAACGTGGTCGAAGATTGTGGGGCCTACAAAGTAGCCGTTTTCATAGCCTTCAACTTTTGCGTTTCTGCCGTCAAGAACAAGTGTAGCGCCTTCGCGGACACCCTTGTCAATATCAGCAATAACTTCATCGTAATGCTTTTTGTATGTAATCGGTCCAAGCTTGGAGTTTTTATCCCATGAAGGTCCGAGTGTGATTTTTTCTGCCTGTTTCTTGAGCTCAGCAACGAATTTGTCAGCGATGCTGTCTACAACAACGCAGCATGAAAGAGCCATACATCTCTGACCTGCACAACCGTAAGCGGAGTTGATAACACCTGCAACAGTTCTTTCAAGAGCGCAGTCTTCCATAACAAGTGCATGGTTTTTAGCCTGACAGAGAGCCTGACAACGTTTACCGTTTCTTGCAGCTCTTTCATAAATTTTAAGGCCAACGGGAGTTGAACCAACGAATGTAACGCCAACGATGTCGGGATGGTCAAGGAGAGTGTTGATTTCGTTTCTTGAGCAAGTTACGATATTGATAACACCGTCGGGAACGCCTGCTTCTTTATAAATCTTTGCAAACATCATTGCAGTCTTCGGTGTAAGTGATGCAGCTTTGAGCACCATTGTGTTACCGCAAGCGATACAAGTAGGAGCCATCCAACCGAAAGGAATCATAGCAGGGAAGTTAACGGGAACAATGCCGAGGAATACGCCCATTGCTTCGCGGTATTTAACTGTGTCATAACCTGTTGAAGCGTCCATAAGGCTTTCACCCATCATAAGTGAGGGAACCTGAGTTGCAAGCTCTGTGCCTTCCTTTGCTTTCAAAACGTCGCCCTCAGCCTCTGACCATACTTTACCGTTTTCTTTTGCTACGCACATTGTAAGCTCTTCCATATTCTGCATGATAAGATCTCTTACTTTATACATAATCTGTGCTCTTTTGATTGCAGGAGTTGCTCTCCATGCAGGGTAAGCAGCTTTTGCTGCTGCAACAGCTTCTAAAACTTCATCGTTTGTGCAACAGGGTGCCTGACCTGTAACTTCACCTGTGCTGGGGTTGTGAAGGTCATACCACACGTCTGTTTTTGAGTCTTTGAATTCACCGTTTACAAAATACTGTAATTTTTCCATTTATTTACACTCCTGCTTTTTCTCTGATATATTTTCTTGCTTTTACTGCATATTCAAAGGGATTTGCAATAGCGGGGTCCTGTTCAGCTTCAACAAGCATCCAACCTTCGTAATCTGCTTCTTCAAGAACTTCGAAGATAGGTGCAAAATCAATCATACCGTCACCGGGTACTGTGAAAGCACCGAGTCTTACACCCTGAAGGAAGCTTAAATGTTCGTCTTTGACTTTCTTTACGATTTCGGGGCGGATATCTTTAAGGTGAACGTGTTTGATTCTCTTTGCATACTTTTTGAGAACTGCAAGGTAATCTTCACCGCAATATGCAAGGTGACCTGAGTCAAAAAGGAGATATACGCTGTCGGGGTCGCAGAGTGACATCATTTTGTCGATTTCTTCTGCAGTCTGAACAACTGTACCCATATGATGGTGATAAACGAGAGTAATATCGTATTCTTTAGCGATTTTACCAAGCTTTGAAAGACCGTCAGCAAATTTTTTCCATTCCTCGTCGTTCATAACATATTTCTTTTCGAAAACGGGTGTTTCCATCTGTCCCTGAATGCTGTAGCTCTGTTCTGATGCACCGATTCTCTTTGCACCGCAAGCCTTTAAGAATTCACAGTTTTCACGGAAATCTTTTTCAACTTCTTCAAAAGGTTTTGTAAGAATGAAAGAAGAGAACCAACGGTTAGCAATCTGCAGACCTCTGATTTCAAGTTTCTTTGTTAATTCTTCGGGGCATTTGGGATATTTGTTGCCGATTTCGCAGCCTTTGTATCCTGCAAGAGCCATTTCGCTTACGCACTGTTCAAATGTGTTTTCTGCGCCGAGGTCGGGCATATCATCGTTCGTCCAAGCGATAGGAGCGATACCGAGTCTGATTTTTTCACAATTCATATTCAACAATCCTTTCAGATTAATTATTTGCACATTAATATTTTCTTGCTTCTTTAAGATGTGCTTGTTTTTCAGCGTATGCCTCTTTACCTTTTTCAGTGCGGGGGATATCGCTGCAGCCTACATTCCACCAACTTCCGTAGCCGTCTGTCATTGTTTTGGGAAGCACCTTGATATCAATGAGTGTGGGTTTTGTCTGTTTAAGAGAATCCTTAAGAGCTTCTCTTAATTCATCGGGAGTTTTTGCAGTATATGTAACATAGCCGTAACCGCGAGCACACATAGCATAGTCGATATTCATGAATTCGCCGTATCTGATAGGGTCATCACCGTTTCTGTAACGAGCTTCTGTGCAGAGCGCTGCAACACCCTGACCCATCTGGAGATTGTTAATGCAACCGAAAGATGCATTGTCAAAAAGAAGGACGTTGATTTTCTTGCCTTCCTGCAATGCAGTAATCATTTCTGAATGGAGCATATTGTAGCTGCCGTCACCGACCATAGCATAAACTTCTTTTGCTTCATCAGCAAGCTTTGAACCGAATGCACCTGCAATTTCATAACCCATACAAGAATAACCATATTCCATATTGTAGCTGTAAAGGCTGTCTGTAGTCCACATTCTCTGCATACATCCGGGAAGTGAGCCGGAAGCTGCAACAACAATTGCATCTTCGGGAATAATATCTCTGATAATTCCCAGTGCAGTTGTCTGGCAAAGCACACCGCCTGTAGCCTTTGAGAAATCTTCAAGGTTATTTTCAACTCTTACCTTGTTTTCAGGCTCAAAGTTTTCAGCAGGGTATTCAATAGAAGTAAGACGAGCCATTTCGTCGTCCCACAATTTTTTAGCACTCTCGATTTCTGTTGTGTATGCTGATTTATAATCACCCATTGCTTTGTCAAGAGCAGCAATACCTTCTCTTGCATCAGCAACAACAGAAATACTGTCAAACTTCTGTGCGTGGAAAGCACTTGCATTGATTGTTATAACCTGAGCATCTGCATAAATCCATTTTGAAGAAGTTGTAAAGTCTGAAAGACGTGAGCCGATTGCAAGCACAACGTCAGCATCTTTCGCAATTGTGTTTGCAGAAGCGTTACCTGTAGCACCGATACCGCCGAGATTAAGCGGATGGCTTGACTTGATAGCACTTTTGCCTGCCTGAGTTTCAGCAAAGGGGATGTTGTGCTTTTCGCAGAAAGCAGCAACTTCTTTACCTGCCATGCTGTATCTTACACCGCCGCCTACGATAACAAGAGGTTTCTTGCTTTCTTTGAGAGCTTTTGCAGCCTGCTCAATTTCGTAGTTGTTGGGGATAGTTCTCTGAATGTAATGAACTCTTTTTCTGAAGAATTCTTCGGGATAATCATAGCTTTCGCCTTCAACATCCTGACACATTGCAATACATGCAGCACCTGTGTGAGCAGGGTCAGTAAGCACACGCATTGCATTTGTAAGAGCTGACATAACCATTTCAGGTCTTACGATTCTGTCGAAATATCTTGAAACGGGTTTGAAAGCATCGTTAGTTGTAACAGTTAAATCCTGAGGCTGTTCCATCTGCTGGAGTACGGGGTCGGGCTGTCTTGTTGCAAATGTATCACCCATAAAAAGAAGAAGGGGAATGTTGTTTACAGTTGCATTTGCAGCAGCAGTTACCATATTTGCAGCACCGGGGCCGATAGATGACATACAGGGGAGAATTTTAAGTCTGTTATGCTGTTTTGCATAAGACATTGCAGCAAGAGCCATGCCTTGTTCATTTCTTCCCTGCATAACTTTGATTGAGTGTTCAGCCTGTGAAAGTGCTTCGCCTACACCGATAACACAGCCGTGGCCGAAAACAGCATAAAAGCTTTCCACAAATTTGCTTTCAATCATTTTTCCGTCTTGTTCAATTGTGACGTACTGATTGTCAAGATATCTTACAATAGCTTCGCCACAAGTAAGTCTGATTGTGCCCATTTATACTCATCCTTTCGTTAACCATTCGTGTTCAGGTGACACAAAACGTGTTGTCTTATACCAGGGGTCGCCGTCGAGGTGGCGAATCATCCACACATAGTACATATTGTAACCGGGTGCAACGACCTGCTGGTGGTCTTCACCGCCGTCAATAAAACAAGCGGAGGAATCAACGCTTTTGTAAACTTCATCAGCATTGAAGCAAGCACCGAATCCCTGCGGTTTATCAAATCTGTAGTAATAAACTTCGGGCTGGGGATGATGATGGGGAGGATAACTTGACCATCTGCCCGGTTTGTTGAAAACTTCACCCATAACCATATTTGAATAAGGTGCATTATCAGGGTCAAACATTGTTGAAACAACTCTGTGACCTGCACCGTCCCACTGACCTTTGCCGAATTCCTGATAAAGGCAATTATCCGGGTTATAAAATACGGGTTCAAATTCTTTATCGTTGTCTGTCTGCTGAATGATTATTTCGCTGTCATCCAGAGCTTCAACAGAGAATTCTGTGTTTTTTGAAGCGTGAAGACAGTAAGGTTTCATGTCGAAGGGGTTTTCACGCTTGCCAGTTTCTTCTTTGCCGTTATAAGTGAATTTTACTTCACCGCCAACGAGCAGAATTGCTGTTTCGTTTTTATCTTCGCAGAAAGAAAGTTTCTCTCCTGCTTTCATATACTTTACTTTGATGTTCATTAACATATGAGCATTTTTGCCGTTCATCTCGCAAAGTATTTTTTCGTTATTTTCGTTTAATACAGGTACTTCAAACATTCTATTTAACCTCTTACTACCATTTCTCCGTAAAGCTCTTTTTCTTCTGCAATGAATTTTTCAACTGCTTCAAGTGAGGGCATTGCCTCTGAACAGCTGTGAGCAGAAATAAGCATTGATGCAGATGCAGAACCGTATTCAAGAGCGTCGATTATTTCGCATCCGTCAAGGAGTGCTCTGATGAATGATGAAGCGTAACCGTCACCACCGCCGAAGCCTTTGAGCATTTTTACGGGGAAGGGCTTGATTGTGTAGCTGTTGCCATCGTTTGTGTAAGCAGTTGAGCCGTCTTTGCCGTGCTTGATAACAACAATTTTTGCACCGTATGAGCACCAGAGTTTTGCACTTTCTTCGTCAGATGCACAAACACCTGTGATTGCTTCTGTAAGGTCGAATTCTTCTCTTGAACCGAGAATAATATCAGCATTTCTTGCTACCATTGAGTAGTAAACGGAAATTTCATCTTTGTTTTTCCATGTATATGAACGGTAGTCGATATCGAAAATAAGAGGAACATTATTTTTCTTTGCGAGCATCATTGCTTTGAGAGCAGCTTCTCTTGAGGGGGACTGACAAAGTGCAGTACCTGAAATCAAAAGAGCCTTTGTCTGGCAGATATAATCTTCATCAATATCATCAGGATGAAGCATAAGGTCTGCAACTCCTTCGCGGTACATCAGGATGCTGCTTTCTGTGGGGCTTTTGATTTCTGTAAATGTAAGACCAAGGTTTTCACCGTTTTTGCAACGTGTGATGTGGCTTGTGTCAATGCCGTCTTTTTTGAAATAATTTATAACATAATCACCGAACTGATCATCAGAAACTTTAGCAAAGAAACCGACTTTTTTGCCCAGTCTTGCCATGCCTACAGCAATATTTGCAGGTGAGCCGCCAACGTATTTGTTGAAGTTGCTGCTTTCTGACAAGGGCTTGTTCATATCAGTAGGATTAAAGTCAATTGCGATTCTTCCGAGTAGGATAAGGTCCAGAGGACGTGATGAATCAAATTCAATATAAGCCATTTTTTACCTCCATAAAACGAGTTTATGCCGAATGAGTAAAACCTCATTCGGCAATGATATTTAGTCTATTGTAACGCCCATTTTCTGACGTTTTTCAGCAAGTTCTTTTGTGATTCTGTCTTTCTTCTTGCCAACAAGGTCGTAGAAGAACATAGGAATTGCGCACAAGAGCATACTTACACCGGGTACGATTGAGATAAGTGAGAACATCGCAAATCTCATGCCGGGGTCAAGGTCAAGAGCAGATATAACTGCTTCTTTTGCATACATACTTGCGGGGTCAAGGTTGATAACCATATACATAAGGATAATGCCTGTTGTCGCAACTGCGTTACCGAGTTTGTTAACAAATGACTGACATGCAGCTCCGAGAGCATTATCTCTGTGACCTGTTTCCCATTCCATATAGTCAAGGCAGTCACCAATCATAGCTGATGAAGTAACGTTGAGTGCTCCAAGGGGAACACAGGAAAGAATAATGAATGGGATACAAGCATAAAGAGCATATCTTGTATCAACAAACAAGCCGATTATTGTTGTGCAGACAGATGCTGCAAAGCCAAGAAGGCAGGTGAAAATAATGATTTTTTTATAATCGAATTTCTTGTAAAGGAAGGGCATTACAAGCATTGAACCGAACATACCTACAGCAGCGCACACCATAAGAACTGTGCTTACTGTGGAAATGCTGTTCTGAATGAGTTCCGCTTTCATTTCAGGAGCCATATCTGATGTGATTTCAGGGCCAACATAAAGACCGTATCTTGCAACGTGAACAGATGCAGCCTGAACAAGATATCTGCCGCTTGAAAGAATACCCATTATAACAACAAGCATAAGAGGCTTGCACTTGAAAATTCTGCTGAGTGTGCCGGGTTCTGATTTATCTCGTCTCGGTTTGTTAGGAATGTTAACTCTTTCTTTAACGTGGAAGTAAGAGTTAGCATAGAGAATACCGCCAAGAACAGATGCGATAACCGCAATAAGAAGATATTTGTATTTATCCTGTTCTACAGTTGATGCAGCGGGGAGAATTTTCGGAACAACAAAACCGAGAACTGCAAATATAAGCATCGGAATTGCAGAACCTACGCCGTTTACTGTTTTGCCGACGGAAATAACTTTACCTCTTTCATCGGGGTTAGGAGTCATAACATTCGGCAGACTCCAGAAAGGAACGTCAGCAATGGTATATGTCATACCCCAGAGGACATATACGATACCTGCATAAACCATAAGCTGATTTTTTGAAAGTCCGTCGGGAATATAGAACATAAGGAAAGAAAGAACTGCAATGGGAACTACTGCCCAGAGAATATACGGTCTCATTTTGCCCCATTTTGTTGTTGTTCTGTCAACAATCATACCCATCATCGGGTCATTGATTGCGTCCCACACGCGGGCAAGCAGCATGAGAAGAAGGACAAATATAAGAGGTAACTGCATAACGTTTGTGTAGAAGTCAGATATGTAAGATGACATAATTGCATAAATCATACCCTGACCTGCACCGCCGATGCAGTACATGTAAAATTCCTTGTTAGGAACATAATTTTTCGAAGTATCTATAGCTTTTACTTCAGTGTCCATTTTTTACCCTCCTTAAGGAAAGCTGTTTAGTTTTGTTATCTTATGAAGAATGTGAGAACTTTTGCGAAGCAGAGAGCAACCTCTGTCATGCCTGCAAGGAATTCGTGTGTTCTGAATTCATCAATGCTTATGCCTGATACTTCAGGAATAAGTGAACCTTCTTTAAGAGCAAGAGCGTGGAAATAAAGCATTTCTGTTTCATATTCCCAGGGGTTGTTTTCGTCGATAGTTATGATTCTGCCACCTCTGAATGTATCATTTTTATATGATTCACTTGTAATACCGGGAGTCATAATAGCATCAACGCCGTTGTATTCAGCAACAAATGAATTTACGTGGTCGTGACCGAATACGCAACCGAGAACATCACCGCGTTCAACGAATGCATCCCACTGACCGTCGTTTTCTGTTGAGGGGCAGGGGGGCTCAAGAATAACGCCGCTCATAATTCTTGTGAATACAGGAACAAATGAGTAAGCATTGCCGTTAGAGAAACTTCTGCCGATGAGACCGAGGAATGAGGGAATTTTGGGAAGAACTGCAGCAACGCCTTCTTCTGTGATGATATGTTCAAATGCAATTGAAGGAACTTTGCCGCCGTTTTCTTCTTCGAGCTGTTTACTTACATTTTTGTACCATTCAATCTGGTCTTCTCTTACGCAGTCATAAACTCTGCTGTCATATTCATCGTAATACCATGAGCCATCTTCATTTTTAAGGTAGTCACCGCTGTCAAACATCCAGAGGTTGAAAGCAACTTTTGAACCATCAGATGAAAGGATGGGAAGATTGTGAGTTGCACATCCGTGAAGAGCAGGGTCTGCATCATATGCCAGACAGCCTTCATATGACTGGTAGATTTCAAGGATATCTTCTTTTGTAAATGATCTGTCTTCAACGTCGTGGTTGCCGAAAACAAATGTAAATTTCTGATTTCTTTCAACAAGAACGCTTAAAAGCTGGTCGTAAGCAGCTTTATCGTCAATTGTGATGTTGTCACCATTGAAAACAACAAGATCAGGTTTAACTGTGTCAATAGCTTCTCTTATGTACTGAAGTGTGTCTTCGTTTACAGGATTGTCGTCCTGTACGTCAGCAAGAACGAGAATTTCAAATTTACCGTCTTTGCCGAACTGAAGAACTGCTTCAGCGTCATCTGTTGCAAAAGCAACGGGAACAACAGCGCAGATAAGCATTACTGTTGCAAGAACGATTGATAAAATTTTCTTTTTCATGTGTAAAACCTCCAATTGGTATAAAATACAATATATTGTAACATAAAAAATGTACAATATCAATATTAAAATACATATAAATTTACATATTTTTGTTATACTCCTTCAAGATTGAAGGGCGGGATAAAAGCTTCTTTTGAAGAAGAAAGCTCCTGAATAAAAACGTTTTCAAAGCCGAGTTCTTCAATTATTGACAACGCTTTGTCGTATTCTCTTGCTGTGATTTTTCTGTTGATTTCTTTGAATTCAGAGGCTTTGTGCATGGGAATATACTGACTCATCAGACTGATTATCACGTCTTCGGAAAATTCATTTTTTACCCATTCGAAAATTTTTCTTGTCTGCGTAAGATTCAGCGGCAGGACAAGATGGCGTATAATCACGCCTTTCTGCATAATTCCGTTTTTATCAAATATGTTTTCAGGTTTCTGTGAAATCATTTCTCTGACGGCTTCTGATGCCACCGCAAAATAATCTTCGGCTTTCGAATATTTAAGGCTGACATCGTTGTCGAAATACTTGATATCGGTAAGATAAATATCAACAATATCTTTGAACTTTTTCAGAGTTTCAATGCTTTCATACCCTGAACAATTATAAACCACGGGGATTTTCGGCTTGTAAACACTGAAAGCCTCAAGTATCTCTTTGGAATAGTGAGTAGGTGTTACAAGGTTGATATTGTGAGCACCTTTTTCTTCAAGTTCTTTGAAAATTTCCGCTAAACGCTCTACAGAAATTTCTTTACCGAATCCGCCTGAGCTGATGTCATTATTCTGGCAATAAACACATTTCAGAGGACACCCCGAAAAGAAAACAGTTCCTGAACCTCTGTCACCGCTGATACAGGGCTCTTCCCAGAAGTGAAGTTCTGCTCTTGCGATTTTTACTGTATCGGTCATACCGCAGTAACCTGCATGCTTGCTTCGGTCAATATTACATTTTCTCGGACAAATATTACACTGCATAAAAATACCTCAAAAATTTTTCTGTTGCATGTATTATAGCATTGATTTTTCAAAAATAATAGAGTATAATATGAAAAAAAGTCGCATTTCGGAGATATTAATATGATTCTTACAATAGATATAGGAAACACAAACATAACTATCGGTGCTTTTAAAGGGGACGAACTTGTTTTTGTGTCGCGTCTTGCAACAGATAAAAAGCGAATGGCAGACCAGTACGCCTGCGAAATTATGAACATTTTCAAGCTGTATTCTGTTGAAAAAGATGAGTTTTCAGGCAGTATTTTAAGCAGCGTTGTTCCTGAAGTTACTTATCCCGTAGGTGAGGCTGTAAGAAGGCTTACAGGCATCACTCCGCTTGTTGTAGGTCCGGGAATAAAAACAGGTCTTAATATTCTCATTGATGACCCGTCAACACTCGGAGCTGATTTTGTAACGGGCGGAGTTGCAGCAATGAAAAAATATCCGTTGCCTTGTTTTGTAATTGACCTGGGAACGGCGAGCAAGATTTATGTAATTGATGAAAACGGAAGCTTCCTCGGCTGTACAATTGCCGCAGGCATCAATGTTTCAATGAATGCACTTTCGTCTTCTGCATCACTTCTGCCGAATATCGGCATCAAAAGAGCAAAGAGTGCATTAGGAAAGAACACGATTGACTGTATTCTTTCAGGCACACTTGTGGGCACAGCCGCAATGATAGACGGTATGATTGAGCGTTTCTCGGATGAAATCGGCAGAAAGCCTGCGTCAATCGTGGCGACGGGCGGTTTCGCAAGAAGTGTAATAAGTAATTGTAAAACTGAAATTGAATATGATAAGTACCTTCTGCTTGATGGACTGAAAATCATTTACGACAAGAATGTAAAAAGTAAATAATTAATTTTTTGCTGAATTTTGCGCCGTATCCGCGATTTGTGCGGAGCGACAGCAAGGAGGAATATAAAATGCAAAAAACACAAATGTCAAAACTCGTGAAGTTCACACAGCTTGCAGTATTAACTGCCATAGTTGTTGTAATGTCCTTCACACCGCTGGGGTATCTGAAAATAGGACCTCTCTCTATCGCTCTTGTTATTATTCCCGTTGTTACGGGGGCTATTGTCCTCGGTCCGGGTGCGGGAGCTTTTATGGGGCTTGTATTCGGCGTAACCAGTTTTGCACAATGCTTCGGCATGGATGCATTCGGCACAACTCTTATGGGTATCAGTCCGTTTTTTACTTTCGTGATGTGTATTCCCACACGTGTTCTCGCAGGATTATTATGCGGTCTTATTTTTAAGGGAATATCAAAAGCTCTCGACGGTAAAAAAACAGCAGGTATTGCTTTTCCCGTTGCTGCGGCAAGCGGACCTGTTTTCAACACAGTTTTCTTTATGGCTTCACTTATTTTACTTTTCGGCAAAACTGATTTCATTCAGAACATGATGGCACAGAGCGGTGCAGGTAATTTCCTTGCATTTATCGTGGCTTTAGTGGGTGTAAACGGACTTGTTGAAATTGCTTCATGTCTTGTTGTAGCTTCAGCTGTAAGCAAAGCACTTGTAGTGGCAAACAAAAAAATGAAAATATAAACAATAAAAGCCATACAGCAAGGCTTGATGCTTTTGCTGTACGGCTTATTTTGCAAATTAAGGAGGGACAGATATGATTTTTCCAAAGTCAAAAGAAAAAACTTTAAGTAATGAGCTTTTCAAAAATCCCACCAATGAATATCGCGGTGAACCTTTCTGGGCGCTTAACAACAACCTGGATAAGGAAAAAATGAAAAAACAGCTTGATTATTTTGAAGAAATGGGTATTGGCGGTGCACATATGCATTGCCGTACAGGTCTTGATATCGACTATATGAGCGATGAATATCTTGAGCATTTCAAAGCTTGTGTTGAGCGTGCAAAAGAAAAAGGTATGAAAGCATATCTTTATGACGAAGACCGTTGGCCTTCAGGCTTTGCAGGCGGACTTGTAACCTGCAATGAAGAATTCAGAGCAAGATACATCGCTTTTTCACCCATAAGGAAAGAAGACGCAGTTGAAAGAAAACTCAACGATTCACAGAGTATGGGTTCTCTTTCAAAAGATGGTGAGCTTCTTGCAAAGTACGATATCACTTTGGAAAACGGATATCTTAAAAGTTATAAAAGACTTGCTGAAAACGAAGACGGCAACAATGTATGGTATGCATATCTTGAAGTGTCAAAGCCGTCTGCATGGTTTAATAATCAGACTTATGTTGATACTCTCAATCCCGATGCAATCAAAAAGTTTGTTGAAGTAACTCATCAGAGATATTACGATGCGCTTGAAGAATATATCGGGGATACAGTACCTGCTATTTTTACTGATGAGCCGCAGCACACAAGAAAAACTTCACTTGATTTTGCAGAAGACAGAACTAGTGAGATTATTCCCTATACAGGCAGACTTCCTGAGATTTACAATGAAAAATACGGTGAAGATTTCTTTGATACTTTGCCTGAAATTTTCTGGGATCTGCCTCAGTCAGAAGTTTCTGTTGCAAGATACAGATATCACGACCTTTCTGCAGAGCTTCTTGCATCTGCATTTGCCGATACAATCGGTAAATGGTGCGATGAACATAACCTTCCTCTTACAGGTCATATGATGGAAGAACAGAATCTTAATTCGCAGACTTCAGCAACGGGTGAATCAATGCGTTCATACCGTTCATTCGGTCTTCCCGGCATTGATATGCTCTGCGACCAGAGAGAATACACAACTGCAAAGCAGGCGCAGAGTGCATCTCATCAGTACGGCAGAGAAGGTGTTCTCAGTGAACTTTACGGTGTAACAGGTTGGGAATTTGATTTCAGAGGTCACAAACAGCAGGGCGACTGGCAGGCAGTTCTCGGTATTACAAACCGCGTTCACCATCTTTCGTGGTACAGCATGGAAGGCGAGGCTAAACGTGACTATCCTGCATCGATTTTCTATCAGTCACCGTGGTACAAAGAATATAAGCTTATCGAAGACCATTTTGCACGTGTAAATACTGCAATGACTCGCGGTAAGGCAGAAGTTAAAATCGGTCTTATTCATCCTGTTGAAAGCTTCTGGGTACGTTTCGGTCCGCAAGAGCAGACAGGCCTTTTCAGAGAAGAGCTTGAACAGAACTTCCAGAATGTAGTTTTATGGTTGCTCTCAAATCAGCTTGATTTTGATTTCATTGCAGAATCACTTCTTCCGTCACTTAACAAAAATCAATCAGGTGACAAATTCACAGTAGGCGAAATGGCTTACGATGTTGTGATTGTTCCTGCTCTTGAAACAATCAGAGGTACAACTCTTGAAAGACTTAAGGCTTTCAGAAAAGCGGGCGGTAAAGTTATTTTCCTCGGCTCTGTGCCGAAGCATGTTGATGCTGTGAAGAGTGATGAAGCGCTTGATTTTGCAAAGGAATGCGACAATGTTTCTTTCACTCAGGCAAGCCTTGTAAAGAGCCTTGAAGAGTTTAAAACAGTATACCTTCTTGATGACGAAGGCAGAAATGCTAAAAACCTTTTCTATCAGATGAGAAACGATAACGATTGTAAATGGCTCTTTATTGCAAACGCACAAAAACGTATGTCTGACCTTATTGATGAAACAGAGCTTACAATCAAGGTAAAAGGCACTTTCAATGCAGAGCTTTATGATACATTGACAGGTGAGATTTCTCACATTGATTCTGATTGCAGAAACGGATTTACTGTAATCAAAAAAATAATTTACAGCCACGACAGTATTCTTCTTAAGCTCACAGAAGCTGAAGAGCATTCATCTGACCTTTCTGTCAGCGAAAGAGATGTGGCAGAAAAAATACACCTTCTCGGTGAAATGGAATACGAAATGTCAGAGCCTAATGTTGCACTTCTTGAAAGAGCAGAATACAGCTTTGACGGCGGTGAATGGCAGGCTGAAGAAGAGGTTCTTCTTATCGACGATAAATTCAGGGAAATACTCGGTTATCCCTCAAGAAAAGAATCTGTTGCACAGCCCTGGGTAATCAAGAATGAAGAAAATGCAAGCCACACTCTCGGACTTCGTTACACAATTCATTCCGAAATTGACACAGCAGACGATGTTTATTTCGCTTATGAAAGACCTGAACTTTGCGAAATCAGCGTAAATGGTGAAATTTTTGAGCAGAAATACGAAGGCTTCTATGTTGATGAATGCCTTGTTAAAATGAACATCGGCAAACTTCATAAAGGCGATAATGTAATTGAAATAAAAATGCCCTTTGCAAAGAAAACAAACGTTGAATGGGGTTATCTTCTCGGTGACTTCGGCGTAATTGCTGAAGGCGAAAGAATTACAATTACAGAAAAACGCAAAAAAATCTGCTTTGGTGAATATTTAAGATACGGTATGCCTTTCTACGGCGGAAATCTTACTTATAAATATAAAGTAAACGTTGAAGAAGGCGATTACAGACTTTCCTGTACTATGTTCCGTAACCCCGTTATTGCAGTTTCAGTTGACGGGAAAGACTGCGGAAGAATTGCTTTTGAGCCGTATTCAGCAGAATTGGGTCACCTTGAAGCAGGCGAACATCTCATTGAAATTACAGCATTCGGTCACCGCTACAACAGTTTCGGTGCAATCCACAATAACGATTTAACAC
Source organism: Clostridia bacterium (assembly GCA_017935325.1). GTDB lineage: Bacteria > Bacillota > Clostridia > Oscillospirales > Acutalibacteraceae > SIG575. Next base: position 56,297 of record JAGBHV010000073.1, on the reverse strand, counting down.
GAAAATGGCACGGACCTGATGCATGGCGTGTTGAACACGAAGAATACACAAAATATTATTTCTTCAAGCCTATCGGTATCCAGAAAGAACCGGTTCTTGAAAAATTGGAGGCAGAAAAATGAAATATGCAGGATTTATTCTCCTTGCGGTTCTCGCAATAATAGTTGTACTTTTGCTTGTTGCGGTAATTAACGCGATAAGAATCAAAGCAAAGCCGGCACCCGGCAAAGCGACACTTGATTTTACAAAAGAAGAAGAAAAAATGTACGCTGAAAAGCTTTCAAGAATGGTGAAAATTCCCACAATTTCTATGAGAGGAAATACCGACCTTACAGAGTTTTATAAGCTCCATAAGGTTATTGAAGAAGATTTTCCCCTTGTACACAAACACCTTGAAAAAACTGAAATTCAGGGTAACCTTCTTTACAAATGGGTTGGTAAAGATTCTTCACGTGCATTCCTTCTTATGGGACATCAGGATGTTGTTCCTGCAGAAGAAACTGATTGGAAATACGACCCGTTTTCAGGTGAAATTGCAGACGGTGCAGTTCACGGCAGAGGTGCAATGGACTGCAAATGTACTGTTCTTGCTGAACTTTCTGCAGTTGAAGAATTACTCTCAGAAAACTTTGTTCCCGAATGTGACGTTTATCTTGCATTTTCTGCAAACGAAGAAATTTTCGGCGGCGGTGCAGACCTGATTATTGACCACCTTGAAAAGAACAATGTAAATCTTCTTTCTGTTCTTGACGAAGGCGGAACAATTATGGAAAAAGCATTCCCCGGTGTTGCTTGTGACACAGCGGCTATCGGTATTGTTGAAAAGGGTAACTGCAATATTAAAATTACTGCAAAGGGTGCAGGCGGACATTCTTCCACTCCGCCGAAAAACACTCCTATTGCAAGGCTTTCAGCTTTCGTAAACGAAGTTGAAACAAAGAAACCTTTCAAAAAATATATGGACGTGCCTGTTAAGCAGATGTTCTCATCAGTTGCAGCATATGCATCATTCCCCATGAGACTTGTGCTTGGCAACGTATGGCTTTTCAAACCCATCCTTGTTGCACTTCTGCCGTCACTTTCATCATTCGGCGAAGCATTCCTTTCAACAACATGTGCTTTCACAATGTGTGGCGGTTCAACTGCACCCAATGTTATTCCTGACGAAGCATATGTTATCTGTAATATCAGACCTTCAACACATCAGGATGCAGATGCCTCTATTGCTGTTCTTGAAAAAATTGCAGAAAAATATGACCTTAAGGTTGAACCCATGAACAGAAGAAGCGCATCAAAGGTAACTGACCCCGAAGGCGAGGCTTTCAGCTATCTTAAACAGTGTATCAACGAAGTACGCCCTGATGTATGCGTTACACCTTACTATATGGCAGGCGCTACAGACAGCAGATTCTATGAAAGAGTTACAGACAACTGCTTAAGATTCTGTCCTGTTAAAATGAATCCTCAGCAGCTTGCTGCAATGCACGCAGCAAACGAAAATATTTCAACAGACAATGTTGCAGCAGGCGTTAAATTCTATAAGTACTATATCAGAAATCATAAATAAGTTTAATTACGGTTGCCCGATAGAGCAACCGTAACTATTAGGAGAAATGAAGTTGAAAAATAGAAATATAAATATTATTTTTTCTGTTATTTTAGTGCTGGTGGTATGTGCTACGGCAACTGTTATGGTAATGTCACATCGTAATGGCGAAAAAGATGCAGATCCCGTTTTTGCGGAAATGACAACAGAAGAGCCGACAACACGTGCTGACGGATTTTACAATGAAAATAATGACTGGAATTTCTACGAAAACGGAATGCTGACTCAGAAAGACGATTTCGTATTCGGAACTGTCAAAGGTGAAGAAGCATGGTGGTATGTTAAAGACGGAAAGGTCGATTTTTCTTATAACGCTTTGTTAAAACGTGGTGAAAACAAATGGTGGTATGTTGAAAACGGCAAGGCAAGTGAAGAAACAGATGCAACTGCAGTTTTAAAAGTGAGTGAAAAATTCAAAGATGAAACCGAAAGTAACGTTTTGTCATTCCACGGAAATTGTCAGTTGACTGAAAACAGTAAAAAATTACTGAACGAAGCAGTGAAAAAATTTGAAGAAAAAGACTATAAAGTGGGCTTTTTTGTTTTTGAGCTGAGTTCAATGCAGGGATTTTCATATAATGCAGATGAATTGATTTATTCTGCAAGCACAGTCAAAGGACCTTATGTCACGTCTCTTGTAAGTGCTGATAATTCAGTTCTGGACAGAGAAAAAAGTTTAATAAATTCAACACTTAAGTATTCATCAAACGAAGATTATGTGTCACTTTTTTAAAAACATGGTAACAATAGCTTTGTGCAGTGGGCAGAACAATCAGGATGTGATTTTGACATTGATATTTCCGAAATCTATCATAATATAACACCGCGTCAGCTGGCTCAGTTGTGGCTTGGAAGTTATTTCTTCTTTGAAAGCGGGGAAACAGGTAAGAAACTGGGCAACATGTTTGAAAACCCGGAAACATCACCCATACATTCAGTCCTTTCCGAAAAATATCTTACCCGTTCAAAAGCAGGTTGGTTGTCAGCCGGCGGTCTTCATGTTACAAATGATGCAGGTATTATTTATGGCGGAGAAAAAACATATATTATTTCTGTTATGACAACTGCACCGGAAGATTTTTCAATTGTCGAAAACCTGATTGAAGCAATAGATGAAGTTTTTGTCGGCAATGTCATAGAATAATATTTCTTTTTTAAAATATTAGTATTGCTTTTTGATTTTTATGGTGATATAATTTCAGAATGTGCGATATTATTTTAGTGCAAATAAAGTTTTATGGAGTGAAAAAAGGTGAAGAAAAGTATCAAAAGAATTTTATCTGTGCTTTGTGCGGTTGTAATGACTGCCTTGTCTGTGCCGTTTTCTTTGGTTCAGGCTCAGGCTTTCGGCTCAATTTCATATGCACTTAACCCTGACGGTCAGTCATATTGTGTGTCGGATTGCGACGATAACTATTTCGGCCGTGCAAAGATTCAGGCAACATACAGCGGCTTGCCGGTAACGAAAATTGCATCAAAAGCCTTTGATAACAGCGATATTTACGAGGTTGTTATTCCTGAAAGCGTTACTGTAATTGACACATATGCGTTCAGCGGTTGCGAAAAGTTAAGGTCAGTAGTTTTCTCCGGCGGCGTTACTGAAATCAAAGCAAATGCGTTCAGCATGTGTATATCTTTGAGGACTATATCTTTCCCCGAATCGCTCAAATCGATAGATGATTATGCATTCAGCGGATGTACCGCTCTGAAAAATATTTATTTCGAGGGCAATAAAACAGAAATCAGTGTTTATTCTGACCTGGGTACAGCAAGCGGTGCCACAATTTACGCATACGCAAATTCATCAGCAGAAAAATTTGCATTGAACAATAATATCAGCTTCTCATCAATTATCTGTGAAGAAACAGTTATTAACACTCCTCAGTCTACGCAGGAGGGTATTCTTCTTACATGGAATAAAATAAGCAATGCATCCGGATATAAAGTTTACAGAAGAACAAAAAATGAAACTGAATGGACTCATATCGGCACAGTCAGCGGCACAAGATTTGTTGATTCAGATGTATCCGAAGCACGTGAATATATCTACACAGTCAACGCTTACAACAAGTATGAAGACGGTGAAAGTAATATTGCAGGCGTTGATGCAATGTATCTTAAAGCTCCCGTACTGAAATCAGCAACATCATCTGAAAAAGGTGTTACTGTTAAATGGGAAGCAGTAAAAGGTGCTGAGGAATATAACGTTTACCGCAAAACATTTTTTGGCAAATGGATAAAAATTGCAACAACTGATGATACAAGCTTTACGGACAAAACTGCAAAAAAAGGAAAAAGATACACTTATACTGTTGAAGCATCAGCAAAAGTTTACAGAACAACAGTCAAGTCTTTCTTCAACAAAAAAGGTCTTGCCGTAAAAGTGAATTATTTAGCAACTCCTGAGATTGAATCTGCATATATGTCAGCAAACAATGAAATTACTGTTACCTGGACTGCAAATGAGGGTGCAAAGCATTATCTTGTGTATCGTTCAGTAAAATCTGACAGCGGTTTCACAGAAGTGGCAAAAGTAAAAACAAATTCGTTTACAGATAAAAATGTTGAATTCAACAAAAAGTATTACTACAAAGTTATTACTGTTGACAGAGTACAAAGTGAAGCTTCTCCCGTAAAAGAAAAAAAGGCAAGTGTTCCGTCACCGGTAATTGATACAAAAATATTTGTAACGCCCAAAAAAGTAACAATAACATGGGGCAAGGTTTCAGGTGCATCAGGTTATTGTGTATACCGTTACAATACTTCAAAGAGTAATTGGACGAAAATTGCCACATTGAAAGGCGAATCAAGCGTTACTTATACCGACAATAAAACGGGAAAGAATAAATACAAAGTCTGTGCATATAAAACTGTTGCAGGCAAAGATTACATAGGTGAATCTTCTAAGGTTTTAACAACTTATACTTTCAGTAAACCTGAACTTACCGTAAGACAGTACGGCAGCGGATTTGTAAACGAAGTGTCATGGACTCCTGTTTCGGGAGCAACAGGCTATCTTCTGTATTACAAAGTCGGCGGTAACGGACAATGGACACGTGCAGCAGTATTAAGCAGCAGAATTACAAGCTACAGAATGGATGTTACAAACGGTAAGTATTATCATTGGAGAGTACGTCCCATATATGAAAACAACGGTTTTACAGTAGGCGGTTCTTATTCCAATACAGATGATATTATGATATACTTCACTCCGAGTATACGTGTAACAGTAAGCAACGATAAGGTGGAAAATGCACAAAAAGTTTCAGTTACTGTTGAGAATAAAGGCGTATGCCCGCTTCGTGTTCTGAAAGACGGCGCATATATCTACAACGGAGCGAATAAGCCTGATTGTAACGGAACTATATCTCTTATTGATTCAAATTCAAGAAAAATCGAGTATAAGGATATTGCACCCGGCAAAACAGAAACAATCAGCTTCCTGATTGACGGAGCGAAAAAAGGTTATTATGACGGAAATACACTTATTCAGTTCTATTTCACATATGACACTATGAAATATATTTTGCAGACAGACCCCACTCTTACGGGAAGCCAGGCAAGGTATCAGTTAGCATAGTGAAAAATAAACCCGCCGAAATCAAATCGGCGGGTTATTTCTGTGTGTCCGAAAGACCTAAAATATAATCTGAAGAAACTTCATAATATTTTGCAAGGGTAATTAAATATTCAATTGGTAAGCTTCTTTTTCCGTTTTCATACATTCCGTAAGCCTGGGAGGTGATTTTCAGAATCCTGGCAACATCTTCTTGCCTTAAATCATGGTCAACGCGTAAATCATAAAGCCGCTTCATGTAATCCATTTATAACCCCTCCCGATTAAATTATGTGTATTTCATGCTACTTTATCATACAACAAATTGTTTCATTGCACCTTGACATGAAACAATTTGTTTGATATAATTCTTTCGTAAAACAAAATGTTTCATAGAATTTCTCAAGGAGGAGTAAAAATGAAGAAAAATATTAAAAAAATGTTCGCTATTATTTTGGCATTAACAATGTTAATATCAGTATTTTCTGTTAGTTTAACTGTAAGTGCAGTTTCGGGAAGTGAAATTGTAAGTTATGCAAGTCAATTTGAAGGATGTAGTTATGTTTATGGTGCCGCAGGTCCAAATACTTTCGATTGCAGTGGTTTGGTGAAATATGTATTTGCAAATTTCGGGATTTATTTGCCTCATGGATCTTCGTATTTTTGGGATAGTCCATCAAGTTATGGAACTCTTATCGGCGAAAATACAACTGCAAATGCAAAACCAGGAGATGTTATTTCTTGGCCTGGACACATGGGTATTTACACAGGCGATGGTTATTGTATCAATGCTTTAAATTATAGTGCTGGTGTATGTTATATTAAAGTAAATTCCTTTTGCGATGAAAATTGGAACCCACAGCCTTATAAAGTGATTAGAATTTATGGTAGTGAGGATACTTCTTCAAATTCGACACCTGCAAACCTAGGTGATGATTTTTATGGAGTTATTTTGAATAAAGATAATTGGAAAACTATTTCTTGTGACGATGATGGTTTTGTTCGTATAAGAAAAGAGTCGGGTAAGGCGAATCAATATTGGCGTTTTCAGAGACAAAGTGATGGTAGTTACGTTATTTCTTCAGCAGCAAACGGTAAGGCTCTTGAAATGTATAATGGAGATACAACACAGGGTAATCAAGTTGCAGTAGCATCACAGTATTGGGGCGGAAACTATCAAAAGTGGAATATATATGAGCAAAATGGCGGATATGTAATAGCTTCAAAACATTATCCTGAAAAAAATCTTGTTCTTGATATGTATAATGGCGACACGGTTGATGGAACAAATGTTATAACCTGGCAAAGAAAAAATTCAAGTAATCAGATTTGGGCAATATACACAGGTTCAGAATCACAGTTAAGTTCTCCTTTTTTGTTTATAGATGAAATACAGCCAGGAAAAATCTCTTTTAACTGGACAGAGGTTTATGGAGAAAATCAATATAATCTCAGAGTATATAAAGATTCAATCAGTAGTAGTAATCTTTACTATAGTCGTTCAAATGTGAAAGCTGCTTCCGTTTTGACATTTTCATCTCCCGGCAAATATATTGCTGTGCTTGATGCGGTCAATTATTATCAAACAAAATCAAGTAATAATGTAACCTTTACAGTAAACTGCAATACTATAACATATAATGCCAACGGTGGTAGTGGTGCTCCGTCAGGTCAGATAAAATTAACAGGACAGAGTATAACGCTCAGTTCAACAAAACCAATACGTTCAGGTTATACGTTCAAATGCTGGAATACAAAAGCTAACGGAACAGGAACAAACTATTATCCCGGTGGTACTTATAGTGCAGATGCTAATGTTACACTTTATGCACAGTGGACAGCAAACAAAAAGAATTTTAAAGTAACATACAATGCTAATGGTGGCTCATCAATTATTCCCTATGAATATGTGGAAGAAGGCAAAACAGTTGCTCTCACAACACCATTTAAAAACTTTAAAATTACATATAATGCTAATGGTGGTTCAAACGCACCGTCAGCCACCAATGTAAGTGTCAATTGTTTAGGTTGGTCATTGAGCAGTACAGCAACAACTGCCACATATACCTGCGGTTCATCATATAAACCCACGTCTGATGTTACTCTTTATGCAGTATGGGAAAAAACAGGAACAGTTAATTTGGATTCCGGAACACCGACAAGAGACGGTTATTATTTCTTCGGTTGGTCGGAAGATCCGAATGCAACCAAAGCAGATTTTGCACCCAACGAAACAGTTAATGCATCAGGAGATGCTACTCTCTATGCGGTGTGGGGTACAGAAGAACCTGTAAATACAGGCTATGCTTGGTGGGAATGGATTATAATAATCGTATTCTTCGGTTGGATATGGTACATCTGATAATCAGTAGAATTTATTAATAAATATCCCCGTTTGGCGGCTCCCTTGTGTAAAGGGAGCTGTCATTTTTTGTGAAAAATGACTGAGGGATTGTTACATAGATTCATGTAAAGCCAATGCACACCGTAGGGAACGGCACTTTGTGACGTTACGCAGATTTGATGTAATTTATTACGGTTCGTCGGAAATCGCCGAACCCTACGCCGAACCTATCAGATTAGCACATAAAAAATCCTCTCGTCATTCTTGAGCGTCAGCGAAGAATCTGAGAGGATTTCAATTATATTATATTCTGTTTAAAGGTGTGATTTATTTTATCAAATCAACAATTTCGCTTACCTTGCCGTTTTTGATATAAACACGAGGCACGCGTTTGTTTACGTTGCAAACAAACTCATAGTTGAATGAGCCTGACATAGCAGAAAGTTCTTCAACCGTGATTGTTTCGTTGCCGTCGGTGCCTACTATTGTAACAACATCGCCTTGTTTTACATCGTCAATTTCTGTTACGTCAACCATCATCTGGTCCATGCATACTCTGCCGATGATAGGTGCAGATTTGCCGTTTATAAGCACGCGGCCTTTGTTTGAAAGGCTTCTCGGATATCCGTCAGCGTAGCCGATGGGAATAGTTGCAATTTTTGTTCTTCCGTCAGTTACATATGTTGCACCATAGCTGACTGTGAAGTTTTCATCAACTTCTTTAACATACACAACGTGGCTTTTAATGCTCATAGCAGGGGAAAGGGCAATTTCATTTTTGTTAACTTCATCGGATGGATAAAGCCCGTAAGTGATAATTCCGTTTCTTACCATATTTGCATATGCGGAAGAAAACTCCATTATACCTGCAGAGTTGCAAAGATGTTTTACAGGAATGTTTATACCGCCGTTTTCAAGCTTTTCGCAGAAATTGTCAAACAGTTCAATCTGACGGTAAGTCATTGTTTTATCTGTCATATCAGCACAGGCAAAATGCGTATAAATACCGCTGACAGTTACGTTTTCAAGCTCATAAATTTTTTTGATGAGCAGGAAACTTTCGTCAGAGGGAATAAAACCGATTCTGCCCATACCTGTATCAAGCTTGATGTGAATATCAGCCTTTTTGCCGAGAATACCTGCAATATCATTAAGTTTTTTTGCATGATTATATTCAAAAACAGTACTTGTGATATTGTTTTCGATAAGCTCTGTATAACTTTCTTCAAATGCATAATCAAGCAGAAGAATGTTTCCGTCAATGCCGTGTTTGCGAAGCTGGATTGCTTCTTCAGCAGTTGCAACGCCGAAATTGTTAATGTCAATTTCAGATAAAGCACGTGCAATACGCAAAGCACCATGGCCGTAAGCATCAGCCTTGATGATTGCAAGCACATCAACGTTTTTGCCGACTTTCTTTTTAGTTTCATTCACATTTCTGCAGATTGCATCAAGATTAATCTCTGCGTAAATTCGTTTAGGTAACATAAAAACAACTCTTTTAACTGAATTTTATCCTATATATTATATAACTATATCTTTTTGGTGTCAATAATTACGAAAAAATATTGACAAAACACATTAAAAATGTGATAATAACAGAGTATATGATTATTTTGAAAAGGGATGATATTATGGCAAAAGAACTTGCTAAACAATACGACCCGAAAAATGTTGAAGACAGAATCTACAAATTTTGGCTCGACGGCAAATATTTTCACGCTGAACCCGATGAAAGTAAAAATCCGTACACAATTGTAATTCCGCCACCCAACATTACAGGTCAGCTTCATATGGGACATGCACTTGACAATACTCTGCAGGATATTCTTATCCGTTTCAGAAGAATGCAGGGTTACGATACATTGTGGCTTCCCGGCACAGACCACGCATCAATCGCTACAGAAGCAAAAATCGTTGAAGCAATGAGAAAAGAAGGCATCTCAAAAGACGATATCGGCAGAGAAGGCTTTCTCAAACGTGCATGGGACTGGAAAGAAACTTACGGCGGAAGAATCATCGAACAGCTTAAAAAGCTCGGTTCTTCCTGCGACTGGGACAGAGAACGCTTCACACTTGACGAAGGCTGTTCAAAGGCTGTTCTTGAAGTTTTCTGCAGACTTTACGAAAAAGGTCTAATTTACAGAGGCGAAAGAATAATCAACTGGTGCCCCCATTGCCTTACTTCAATTTCTGATGCAGAAGTTGAATATGAAGATCAGGCAGGTCATTTCTGGCATCTTCGCTATCCGCTTAAAGACGGTTCAGGTTACGTTGAACTTGCAACAACACGTCCTGAAACACTTCTCGGTGATACTGCAGTTGCAGTTAACCCCAATGATGAAAGATACAAGGATATTATCGGTAAAACTCTTATTCTTCCTATCGTTCATCGTGAAATTCCCGTTGTTGCTGACGAATATGTTGAGATGGATTTCGGTACAGGCGTTGTTAAAATCACTCCTGCACACGACCCCAACGACTTTGAAGTCGGCAAACGTCACGACCTTCCCGTTATCAATGTAATGACTGATGACGCAAAAATCACGGAAGATTATCCGAAATACGCAGGTATGGACCGCTTTGAGGCTCGTAAAGCTATTGTCAAAGACCTTGAAGAAGAAGGCGCACTTGTACGTATTGAAGATTATAGCCATAACGTTGGTACTTGCTACCGTTGCGGAACAACTGTTGAACCCAGAGTTTCTTTGCAGTGGTTTGTTAAAATGGAACCCCTTGCAAAACCTGCTATTGAAGCAGTTGAAAACGGTGATGTAAGATTCATTCCCGAAAGATTCAACAAAAACTATTTCCATTGGATGAGAAATATCCGCGACTGGTGTATTTCACGTCAGCTCTGGTGGGGTCACAGAATCCCTGCATATTATTGCGAAGACTGCGGTGAAATCACAGTTGCAAAAGAAGCTCCCGATGCTTGTCCCAAATGTGGCGGTAAAGTTTATCAGGACCCCGATACACTCGATACATGGTTCTCATCAGCTTTGTGGCCGTTTTCAACACTTGGCTGGCCTGATGAAACAACAGACCTTAAACGTTACTATCCCACAAGCACTCTCGTAACAGGTTACGATATCATTACATTCTGGGTTTCAAGAATGATTTTCTCAGGTCTTGAATATATGGGCGAAAAACCCTTCAGCGATGTTCTTATCCACGGCCTTGTTCGTGACGCTCAGGGCAGAAAAATGTCAAAATCTCTCGGTAACGGTATCGATCCCCTTGAAATTATTGATAAATATGGTGCTGACGCACTGAGATTTACTCTTGCAACAGGTAACAGCCCCGGAAACGATATGCGTTTCTCTGACGATAAAGTTGAAGCAAGCCGTAACTTTGCAAATAAAATCTGGAATGCTGCAAGATTTATTCTCATGAACCTTGATGAAAATGAACCTGCTGCTCACATTCCCGAGAACCTTGCTCTTGAAGATAAATGGATTCTCAGCATCCTCAACGGTGTATGTAAAGACGTTACAAACAACCTTGAAAACTTCGAGCTTGGTATGGCTGTTCAGAAGCTTTACGATTTCATCTGGGACGTATTCTGTGACTGGTATATTGAAATTGCAAAAATCCGTCTTCAGGCAGGCGGCGAAGGTGCAAAAACAGCAAGAGCAGTTCTTGTTTATGTATTTACAGACATCCTCAAACTTCTCCATCCCTTTATGCCGTTCATTACAGAAGAAATCTGGCAGACACTTCCCCACGACGGCGAAGCAATTATGGTTTGTGAATATCCCACATTCAAGGAAGAACTTGTGTTTAAAACAGAAGAAACTGAAATGGGCAGAATTATGGATGCAGTCCGTGCAGTGCGTAACCGCAGAGCAGAAATGAATGTTCCGCCTTCAAAGAAAGCACACATTTACATTGAAAGCGATTTTGAAGATACATTCTCAAAAGCAGGTGTATTTATGCAGAGACTTGCAAGTGCTTCTAATGTAACACTTGGCAAAAACTTTGATTTACAGGGTGCAGTTTCTATTATCACTGCAGACGCAAAGATGTTCATTCCTATGGATGAGCTTGTAGACTTCAAGGCTGAAAAAGCAAGACTTGAAAAAGAACGTGCAGCAGCACAGAAAGACCTTGATTTTGTTATGAACAAGCTTAACAATCCCGGTTTCGTTGCAAAAGCACCTGAAAAAGTTGTTGCAGGTCAGCGTGAAGCTGCAGCAAAGCTTACAGAAAAAATAAAGATGCTTGATGAAAGTATCGCTTCACTCGGAGTATAATTATGACTTATGACAATGCTTTGGAATATATCCATTCATTTCTGAAATTCGGCTCAAAGCCGGGACTTGAACGTATCCTTGCATTGCTTGAAAAACTCGGCAATCCGCAGAAAAATCTGCGGATTGTTCACGTTGCAGGCACAAACGGCAAGGGTAGCATTTCCACAATGCTTTCTAATATTTTCATAGCTGACGGCAAAAAAACAGGTTTGTTTACTTCTCCTTATATTGTTGATTTCTGCGAAAGAATTCAGGTTAACGGCGAGATGATTCCCCACGAAAAATTAGCGGGAGAAACCGCGAAAATCAGACCCATTGTTGAAGAACTCAATTCTGTTGGAATTGAGCCGACTGAATTTGAAATCATAACTGCAATGGCTTTTGATTATTATAATCAGGAAAACTGCGACATTGTGGTGCTTGAAGTAGGTCTTGGCGGTCTTCTTGATTCAACAAATGTCGTTGAAAAACCGCTGGCATCCGTTATTACTTCAATTTCATTTGACCATACCGAAATTCTCGGCAATACACTTACAGAAATTGCTGAACAGAAATGCGGTATTATCAAAAGTGATTCAGTTACCGTTGCTTATCCATTACAGGAGCTTGAGGTTATCAGGAAAATAAGACAAAGGGCAGGGGAGAAAAACAACAGACTTGTTGTGCCTGATTTGTCTCTGATGGAAATTGCAGAATGCACTTTTGAAAAAACAGTTGTGAAGTATAAAGATAATCAGTTCACACTCCGTCTTTTCGGTGAGCATCAGATTTATAATATGCTCACAGCAGTTGAAACTGCGTTTGCTGTAGGTGTTGATGCTGAAAGTATACAAAAAGGCATCGAAAACACATCAATGCCTGCACGTGTTGAATTTCTTGATAAAAGAACTGTTCTTGACGGTGGTCACAACGAAAGCGGAACAAAGATGATGTCAAAAGTTCTGTCTTTGTTTGAGAATAACATAGTTGTTGTAAGTATGATGGCTGATAAAGATGTTGAAAACTCAGTAAAAAATCTGTCAACTAATTCAAAAATTATGATTGCAACCGAATGTTCAAATCCTCGTGCTATGAAAGCAGATGAACTAAAAAAAATCTGCAGTAAATATTGTAATGAGGTTTATGCAATTGCTGACCCCTTTGAGGCTATCGATAAAGCAGATGAATTAAAAGGTGATAATCTTCTTGCGGTGTGCGGTTCACTTTACCTTGCATCAGAAGTAAGAGAACACCTTAAAACAAAAATAGAATAATTGTTCAGACCGCTTTCAGGTAAGTCCCGAAAAGCGGTCTTTTCTATTGCTCCACAATTTGACAAAAAACAACATGTAGTGTATAATACAATAGATTGGATATTTATTTAGTAGTATCAGAATGTTGAAAGGATTGTCATAAAAATGGCTAAAAAATCAACTTATAACGACAGTAATATTTCTCAGCTTAAAGGTGCCGACAGAGTCAGACTCCGTCCCGGTGTTATTTTCGGCTCTAACGGTCTTGAAGGCTGTGAACACGCATTCTTTGAAATCCTGTCTAACTCAATTGACGAAGCACGTGAAGGTTACGGCGACAAAATCGTGGTTACTCGCTTCCTTGACGGCTCAATTGAAGTGCAGGACTTCGGCCGAGGTCTGCCTGTTGACTATAACGAAAAAGAAAAACGCTATAACTGGGAGCTTGTTTTCTGTGAGCTTTACGCGGGCAGTAAATACGACACTAACGATGCAGGCGGAAGCTATGAGTATTCTCTTGGCCTTAACGGACTCGGTCTTACATCAACTCAGTATGCATCGGAATATATGGATGCCGAAATTTTCTACGGCGGTCACAGATACGAAATCCACTTCAAAAAAGGTGAGGTTGCAAGTGAACTCATAAAAGAGCCTTATAACAAACGCAACACAGGCACACGTATTAAGTGGCGTCCGGACCTTGAGGTGTTTACTGATATCAATATTCCCCTTGAGTATTTCCAGGAAACAATGCAGAAACAGTCTGTTGTTAATGCAAACGTTAAGTTTATTCTTAAAAATCAGACTTCACGTGGTTTTGAAACATTTGAATATCTCTATGAAAACGGTATTGAAGACTACGTTAAAGATTATGTAGGCGAAGAAGATGCTTTTACAGGTATTCAGACCTGGCACGCAGAGCGTGTGGGACGTGACCGTGAAGATTTAAGCGATTATAAAGTTAAAATCAACGCATCACTTTGTTTCTCAAATAAAAAACAGCTTAAAGAGTATTTCCATAACTCAAGCTTCCTTGAGCATGGAGGTGCGCCTGATAAAGCGGTAAGAAATGCGTTTACTTATCAGATTGATAACTATCTTAAGCAAAGCGGTAAATACACAAAGTCAGATTCAAAAATCACATTCCAGGATATTGAAGACTGCCTTGTAATTGTTATCAGTTCATTTTCAACCCTTACTTCTTACGAAAATCAGACAAAGAAATCAATCACAAACAAATTCATTCAGGATGCAATGACTGATTTCTTCAAGCATCAGCTTGAAATTTATTTCATTGAAAATAAAATGGAAGCAGACAAAATTGCTGACCAGATTCTTATTAATATGCGTTCACGTGTCAAGGCGGAAGCCACACGTACCACCCTTAAAAAGACACTCAAAGCAGGTAATGATTTCAAAAACAGAGTTCAGAAATTTGTTGATTGCCGTAGCCGTGACGTTGCTGAAAGAGAAATCTTCATAGTGGAAGGTGATTCAGCTCTCGGAGCTTGTAAGCAGGCGCGAGATTCGCAATTCCAGGCTATTATTCCCGTAAGAGGTAAAATCCTTAACTGCCTGAAATCAGACTACAACAAGATTTTCTCAAGTGAAATTATTACAGACCTTATTAAAGTTCTCGGTTGCGGTGTTGAAGTCAATTCAAAGAAACATAAAGAGCTTTCAAACTTCAATCTGGACAACCTTCTGTGGAACAAAGTTATTATCTGTACCGATGCCGATGTTGACGGCTATCAGATACGTACACTTATTCTTACAATGATTTACCGCCTTATGCCTTCAATTATTGAGGCTCACAAGGTGTTTATAGCAGAGTCACCGCTTTATGAAATTCAGTCAAAAGACCAGGTATGGTTTGCTTACACTGAAAAAGAAAAAGCCGATGCTTTAGCTGAAATCGGCAATCAGAAATATACAATTCAGCGCTCAAAAGGTCTTGGTGAAAATGACCCTGATATGATGTGGCTGACAACTATGAATCCGAAAACAAGAAGACTCATTCAGGTTGAACCTGATGAAGCACAGAAAATGGCAGATACTTTTGATTTGCTCCTTGGTGATAACCTGCAGGGCAGAAAAGACCATATCACAAACGATGGTTATAAGTATCTTGACATTACAGACTTAAACTAAAAGGGGGAGATTCAGATGGCTAAAAAGAAAAAAGAAATTGACCGTTCAAATGAAGAAATCAACCCCAATGCACATATTTTAGGTGCAGGTATTGTTGTTGAACAGAAAATTACCGACACACTTGAAGAAAACTATATGCCCTATGCCATGAGCGTTATCGTTTCCCGTGCAATTCCCGAAATTGACGGTATGAAACCCTCTCACAGAAAACTCCTTTATACTATGTATAAAATGGGTCTTCTTACAGGCGGCAGAATCAAATCTGCAAACATTGTGGGCCGTACAATGCAGCTTAACCCTCACGGTGATGCAGCAATTTACGAAACTATGGTGCGTCTGTCAAAGGGTAATGAGTCACTTCTGCATCCTTTTGTAGATTCAAAGGGTAACTTCGGTAAAGCGTATTCAAAAAATATGCAGTACGCAGCATCACGTTACACAGAAGCAAAACTTTCACCCTTTGCAGCAGAGCTTTTTAAGGATATTGATAAAAACACAGTGGACTTTGTTCCCAACTACGATAACACAATGCAGGAGCCTTTATTGTTCCCCGTGTCAGTGCCTACAATCCTTACTAACGCTAACCTGGGTATTGCTGTTGGTATGGCAAGTAACATCTGTTCATTCAATCTCCGCGAAATCTGCGAAACAACTATCGCACTTATCAAAAATCCTGATGCAGACTTGTTTGAAACACTTAAATGTCCTGATTTTGTCGGCGGTGCACAGGTTATTTTCGACAGAGACGCTCTTCATAACATTTTTGAAACAGGTCGCGGTTCAGTAAAAATCCGTTCAAAATGGACTTATGATAAAGTCAATAAATGTATCGATATTACTGAAATTCCTACTACCACGACTTCAGAAGCGATTATTGAGAAAATCATTGAATGCGTCAAGAAAGGCTCATTCAAGGAAATCAAAGATATCCGTGACGAAACAGATAAGAAAGGTCTTAAAATCACAATTGACGTTAAAAACGGCACAGATGTTGATAAACTTATGTCAAAACTCTTTAAGACTACAACTCTTGAAGATACATTCTCCTGTAACTTCAATGTTCTTATCAAGGGTACGCCTAAAGTTCTCGGTGTTCGTCAGATTCTTAATGAATGGATTGAATTCAGAACTGACTGTGTACGCCGCCGTCTTGAATTTGACCTGGCAAAATGTAAGGACAAGCTTCATCTTCTCCGCGGTCTTGAAAAAATTCTTCTTGATATTGATAAAGCCATAAGCATCATCCGTAACACAGAAGAAGAAGCTGAAGTTGTTCCCAATTTGATGATTGGTTTCGGTATCGACAAAATTCAGGCTGAATACGTTGCTGAAATCAAACTCCGTCACCTTAACAAGGAGTATATTCTCAAACGCACAAAGGATATTGAAAGCCTCGTAGATAATATAGCAGTCCTTGAAGACATCCTTTCAAGCAAACAGAAAATCAAGAAGATTATTGTTGCTGAGCTTAAAGATGTTGCCGCAAAACACGGTCAGGACAGAAAGAGTGAAATTATCTATGTAGATGAGGCAGAGGAAGAGGAAAAAGAGGAAGAAATTCCCGATTATCCCGTAATTCTTTTCTTCACAAAGGAAGGTTATTTCAAAAAGATTTTACCTCTTTCATGGCAGAAGAGTTCAGGCGAGCATAAGCTCAAAGAAGGCGACGAAGTTATAAAAATGGTGGAAACTTCAAACAAAACCGACCTTCTTTTCTTCACAAACAAATGTCAGGTTTATAAAGCAAAAGCAAATGATTTTGACGAAACAAAAGCAAGTAACCTGGGTGAATTCGTCGGCTCTTATCTTGGCATGGATGAAGGTGAAACTGCAATTCACATGATAGCAACTGCCGATTATAAAGGCTACGTTATGTTCTTCTTTGAAAACGGTAAAGTTGCAAAGGTTGACCTGAAATCTTACGAAACAAAAACTAACCGTAAAAAGCTTATCAAAGCTTACAGCGATAAATCACCTCTTGTTGCAGTGAAATACATCGAAGAAGATAAGGAAATTGTGCTTATTTCTTCTGCAGGCAGACATTTGCTTATTCACACAGGTGTAATTTCCCCGAAAACAACAAAAGACACAATCGGTGTATCTGTAATGACTCTCAAAAAAGGTCAGAAGCTTTACGAGGTAAGGGATTATAAGCAGGGCGAATTCGCAAAACCCTACAGATATAAAACAAAGAACCTTCCTGCTTTAGGTATGCTTTTAAGTGCAGAAGATGCAGGCGAAGCGGAAGAACAAATCAGCATGCTTTAAAGGTGAGAAACATGATTTACAGAGAATTTAAAGATAAAAAACTGTCAATGCTTGGTATGGGCTGTATGCGTCTGCCGGGTGGCGGTTACGGAAATCCTTTTATTGAAGAAACCGAGACTGAAAAAATGGTCGCTTATGCATTCGAAAAGGGTATAATTTATTTCGACACAGCATGGGGTTACCATGCAGGTAAATCAGAAATCGTAATGGGTAACATTCTTCGTAAATATCCGCGAGACAGTTATTACATTGCAACTAAATTCCCCGGTTATGATTCTTCCTTGTGGGATAAGGTTCAGGAAGTTTTTGAAAAACAGATTGAAAAAACCGGTATGGAATATTTTGATTTCTATATGTTCCATAATGTATGCGAAGTAAATATTGATGCTTATCTTGACCCGGAATACGGTATCTTTGATTATCTCAAAAAGCAGAAAGAGCAGGGTAGGATAAAGCATTTAGGCTTCTCTGCACATGGTGAATTGCCCGTTTTAAAGCGTTTTCTTGAAGCTTACGGAAAAGATATGGAATTCTGTCAGATTCAGCTCAACTGGTTTGACTGGACTTTCCAGGATGCAAAAGCAAAGCTTGAGCTTTTAAGGGAATGGGATATTCCCGTATGGGTTATGGAGCCTTTAAGAGGCGGAAAATTTGCAGAGCTGACAGATGAAGATGTTTTATCCTTGAAAAAATTCAGACCCGATGCAAATATTATTGAGTGGTCATTCCGTTTCCTTCAGCAGTTTGATAACGTAAAAATGATACTTTCAGGCATGTCAGACTTTGAACAGATGAAAGAAAATATCGGAATTTTCGAAACAGAAAAACCTCTGAATGAAGAAGAAACAGACGCGCTTCTTGAATTGGGTGAAAAAATAATTGCAAGAAACTCTCTGCCCTGCACGGAATGCAGTTATTGTACAACCCATTGTCCGATGGAGCTGAATATTCCACGTTTTATTTCGCAGTATAATGAAATTTGCTACAGAGGACCAAGCTTCCTTGTGTCGCTTGAAATTTCATCTTTGCCTGATGATAAAAAACCATCAGCCTGTATAGGCTGTAAATCCTGTGAAGCAGTTTGTCCGCAGCAGATTAAAATTGCAGATATGATGGCTGATTTTACTGAAAAACTTAAATCATAAAATAATTATTGTTTGTTCAGAAACCGCTTTTCCTTTTCTCGGAAAAGCGGCATTTCTTTTTTCTTACTCTGTATTTTCTTAATTTTCTTTCTATTGATTTTAAAAAATCAATGATGTATAATATAGTAGGTAAAATATTATTTTTACGGAGGTTGTTTATATGAAACGCTTTTTAAAAACTGCGTTATCACTTTCAATGGCATTGGTGATGGTTTTTTCATTGTATGTGCCATCAACTGCAGTTGTGATAGCGGAAGAAAAAATCGTTGAAATAACAGACGAAGTAATAACTGAAAAGACGGGAGAAGTGTCTTCTGCAGACATTCCCGATTTTTCTGTATATAATCTTGTGCCTGAAGGTGAAATTTCGGAATCAGGTTATCAGGAAATGATATGGGTTGATGAAAACGGTGACGAAGTTGTTTTTGAATCCACCAATTCAAACAAACCTCATTCTAATCAATCTTCATCAATACCTTCGAAATATTCTTCAAAAGATTTGGGTTATGTTTCAGGAGTAAGAAATCAGGGCGGTGCAAATTCCTGTTGGGCATTTGCTGCTGTTGCATCTGGTGAATCGAATCTCTTAAGAAAAGGACTTATCAAAAATGGTGATGACCTTTCTGATCTGTCAGAAGCACATCTTGTGTGGTTTGCTCATAAGAGCCTTACAACTGACGTAAACGACCCCACTTTCGGTGATGGTGCTAATGTTGGAAGTCCCTATTACTCAGGCGGTGACTGGCATCGTTCAATATACACGCTTGCACGTGGGTCAGGTTTTACTCTTGAAAAGGATTATCCTTTTTATCCGTATAATTCAACTTATATGGGCAATTATGATGAATCAAAGCGTTATGAAAGTAAAGCAACCCTTGATGAAGCATTTTTGATTCCTAACGAAAGTACAGATGAAATCAAAAAAGCTGTTATGGAATATGGCTCTGTTAGTTTTGCAGCTTTGATTGTAAAGGAATATTTCAATGGTGCTGCGTATTATCAGGATACATATGTTGGTACTAACCACGAAATGATAATAGTAGGTTGGGATGATACATACTCTGTAGACAATTTCAGAGCTGAATGCAAACCATCCAACCCCGGTGCATGGCTTGTTAAAAACAGTTATGATACTTCTTTTGGCGAAAATGGCTATATATGGATTTCTTATGAAGAGCCTTCTTTGAATAAATTTCTTGTTCAGGATGTATCCTTGAAAAATGAAGAAGAATCAGTTTATCAATATGACGGATTTGGTTATCAGGCAATGATAGGTGTTCCTGGATATTATGATGGTTCAGTGGCAAATGTTTTTACTGCTGAAAAAAGTGAAGCAATTGAATCTGTTGGCTTCTATACCGCTGAAGAACAGGATAATGTTACTTATGAAATCTCTGTTTATAAAAATGTAACCAAAGGCGGTGAAAGTCCTGTTGAGGGTGGCACTAAGTTTCCTGTAGTAACAAGCGGTGTTGCAAAATACAGCGGTTACCATAAAATCAAGCTTGATCAGGTTGTTCCCATAAGCAAAGGTGAAACATTTTCAGTAGTAGTCAGAATGACTGTGCCTGAGAGTGGAGGTTCTCAGATAATCATTCCTGTTGAGGGTCAAAGTAAATTTTTTGATGGTGCTTATGACCGTTTTTATTCAAGTGAATCAGGTCAGAGCTTTTTCACTCTTGCTAAAAATGGTAAAGAGTTAGGTTGGAGTGAACCGATACTTACAGACGAAAACGGAAATAACCCTATTAACTACAACAACGTCTGCGTAAAAGCTTTCACAGTGCCTGATAATACCCTTGAAATCAGAACCGCAGAAGAATTCAATGCTTTCGCACAGCGTGTTGCAAATGGTGAAAGCTTTGAAGGCAGAAACATCAATCTTATGGCTGATATTGATTTTAACGGTGGAGAAATCATTCCTGTAGGTACAGAAAAAAATCCCTTCAAAGGCTTTTTCCTCGGTAACGGATATGTTCTTAAAAACGGTGTTATTGATTCTGAATCAGACTACACAGGTGTATTTTCAGTTCTTCCCGAAAACGCTGAAATCAGCAAATTAGGTGTTGAAGATATTACTGTAAACGGTGTCTACGGCGTTGGTGCAATCTGCGGTTATAACGAAGGTAAAATTATTTACTGTTATTCAACAGGCTCTGTTTCAGGTGAAGAATCTATAGGCGGTCTTGTCGGTATAAATGCAGGAGAGATTTCACATTCATATTCTGTCTGCGATGTCGCGGGTGAATACGATGCAGGTTCATTCATCGGCGAAGATGATGGCGGTGAAGTTACAAACAGTTATGTAATTTCTTCTTCACTTGACCCTATATATAATGGTTACAGCGATGGTATCACACCCCTTAACAGCAAATATTTTGCAAATGGTCTTGCGGCCTTCTATCTTGATGAAGGTAATATAAACTTAAGAAAGAACATCTGGACAAAACGTGACGGAAAAACAACATTCCTTAAATCTGAAGACGAAATAATTTATAAAATTGACCTTTTTGATACATCCGATTATTCAAGCGTTTATGTTTATGCAAATTCAAAAGACAGTATCAAAGAACTTGCTGAAGCTGAAAAGCCGGGAATGACTGCAGAGATTTTTGCAGATTCAAAACATAAAGTTCCTTACAGTGGTGTTCCAACAGCAAACTCGATACTTTACGTTGTGTGGTCAGTTGATCATAACTGCGCTGAACATCTCACTTTTAATGCCGGTGTTGAAGCAACTTGTTATACGGACGGTAACATTCCTTATTATGAATGTGAATGCGGAAAACTGTATACAGACGAAAATGCAGAAAACCTTGTAACCGAAGACGAAGTTATGGTTTATGCATACTGGCATCCGCTGGAAAGTCTGATTAAAACTGAAAGGGTTGAACCTACTCACACCGAAAGCGGTAATATTGAATATTATACTTGCCTGCTTTGTGGTGATGTATTTGAAGAAGAATCATGTATCAATGAACCCGAAACAGTTGTTATTCCTGCAACAGGGCATAACCACGGTGATTGGGTAACTGAAATTGAACCTACCTGTGAAACAGAAGGCTTGAAAGTAAGAAAATGTTCATGCGGTGACAGAATTGAAGAATCAATTCCGTCGCTCGGACATTCAGAGGGTGAAACAGTAATCGAAAGCGAAATCGACCCCGATTGTGAAAATGAAGGCTCTTATGATGAAGTAGTTTATTGCACAGTATGTAATAAAGAGCTTTCACGCACTACAATTATAATTGACGCACTCGGACACACAGAGGGTGAAACAGTAATTGAAAACGAAATCGACCCCGATTGTGAAAATGAAGGTTCATATGATGAAGTAGTTTACTGCACAGTATGTAATGAAGAACTTTCACGCAATACAGTTTCAATTGACGCACTCGGACATACAGAGGGTGAAACAGTAATTGAAAACGAAATCGACCCCGATTGTGAAAATGAAGGCTCTTATGATGAAGTAGTTTACTGCACAGTATGTAATGAAGAACTTTCACGCAATACAGTTTCAATTGATGCACTCGGACATTCAGAGGGCAAAACAGTAATTGAAAATAAAGTTGAACCTGATTGTGTAAACGAAGGTTCATATGAGGAAGTAGTTTACTGCACAGTATGTAATAAAGAACTTTCGCGTAAGAAGATAACAGTTGATGCTAAAGGTCATCTGTATAAAGAAGAAGTAACTTTGCCTACAGAAACAGAAAAAGGTTATATTACAAAAACATGCACTGTCTGCGGTGAAAGTTTTATTTCAGAATATGTTGATGCACCGTCTGTAATTTCTGCTACAATTAATATTACAAGTTACCTTTCAGAAACTGATGAAATTACAGTTGAGTTTATCAGATATGGTGAAAGTGATGTTTGTTATTCTTTCACAACAAAAGGTAATAATGTTACATACATTATAGAAAGCATTTTGTCAGGTGTTTATACTGTGCGCATTTCTAAAAATAACCATGCTACACGTGAATACGAAAATGTGGTAATAAAAGCAGGGGATTTTGATTTTAAAATCTGTCCCATAGGTGATGTGACAGGTGATGGCAGGATAACAGTTGTTGATTATAACAAAGTTTTAAGGCATGTAAAAAAGACAGAAGCTCTTACAGGATATGAACTTATATGTGCTGACGTTGATTTTAATTCTAAAATTAATGTTGTGGATTATAATAAAATCCTCCGACATGTTAAAAAAATACATAGTTTATGGTAAGAAAAAGGCAGTTTATCTGCCTTTTTCTTATTTATATCTATGGTCTTTATACAAATTTCAGCGCAATATATTGTGTATATTAAATGAAAAACGGACAAAAAATTGATTAATTTGGGTTTTAATTGTTGACATTAACATTTAAGTGTGATATAGTTTTAGTGGATAACTATATCTTAGTTTGATTACAAGTGGAGGTATCAACTATGAAAAAAAGCAAAAAAATAATCAGTTTGCTTCTTTCAGCAGTAATGCTTATGTCCGTTTTCCAGACAGGATTTGTGGCATTTGCAGCTGATGGTGCTGCAAGCATTCTCAGTGCGGACGAAGCAAAAATCTTACCTGATGCAGGTGCTGTTGCAACAAGCACACAGGTTATCAGAGTTGCTTCAGGTCTTTATTCTTACCAGCCGGGTACAACTATTGTTCCTGCAACACCTTCGGGTATTCCTGCAATGAACGGTGGTTATGAGAAAAACTCACTCGCAAACGTTGGTAACATCAACGAAGAAGCATCTTATCCTACAGTTACAATCTCTTTCAAGGATCTTCCCTCAGAAGTTCCTCAGATTACTTGCGTAAATAATAATTCAGCTGCATCTAATGTAGTTATGAGTGTTCCCACATTCAATTCAGCTGATAATTCGTACACATGGATTGTCGCAAGTGGTACAGCTAACGTAGGTGATACATTAAGATTTAAAATCACATACAACTATAATGGCAAGCAATACACAAGCAGTGCATATTCTTATGTTGAAAGTATTGCTCAGCATGCAGGTACTCACGTAACAACTGAATCAAAATATGAATCAGGTCTGTTCGGTTGGGGTGCAAACTATTATGCAGGTGTGTCTGCAGCTACTCGTGTTATCGGTATAAATACATATGGTAGTCTTGAATCTTTCACAACAAGCAGTACAGACAACCGTGGTTACTTTAATGCAAGCTCTAACACTTTTGTTCTCAGATCTTCTGCTGACTATGCAACATACAGTGTTATGAGAGACAGCAGCACAAGAACTGAAGACGAAACTCTCAGATATAACATAAACGACCGACGTCCTTATGCCGATGTTTATGTTGACACAAGTGTTACAGATTCATTCTCTGATTTGAATCTCCGTTATGCAGTTACAAAGGTGGAAAAAATCGGTGGTAATGAAACACAGAATCTTGATGGTGTCGGTGTAACCAAAGGTAATGTTCAGGCAGATGGCAGCCTTGTTGGTACAGGTGACAGTGAACTCGGTACAATTGTACAGAAGGGCACAATGGCAGTAGCAGACCAGTATGTAACAGCTTTCACAGGCTCTGATATTATTGACGGTGCAGAGTATACAATTATTACTAATCTTAAGTCTTCTTATCAGGGTGCAGCTAATGCCACAAGTTTCCCTGTAGGTCTTAGAATTCACACAGTTAATAAAGGTGAACTTCGTGCACTAATTAATGATATTCTCCACAATAATACACCGGAGTCACCCCTTACAACAGCAGCTTACAAAGGCGTGAATCCCCAGTCCTGGTACTATTCAGCAGGTTTCTCTGCTTATGAAGCAGCAATGCTGGGTGCTCAGACCGTTCTTCAGAACCCCAGAGCAACTCAGGCTGATATCAATGCTGCTATCACTACACTTACAAATGCTTATAATGGTCTTGTTCTTGCAGAAGCAGACTACTCAGCAGTTGAAGAAGCTCGTGAAGCAGCACTTGCATATGAAGAAAATAAAGGTCTTTATACAGATGAAAGCTATGCAAATCTTATGCAGGCGATTTCAATCTATGATGCAACAACAAATCCCACAGGCAAAATCCAGCTTGGATTCAGCGTTCTTTATCAGCCTCAGGTTGATGAATGGGAAAAAGAAATCTACGATGCAATTGATGCACTTGATTACAGACTTGCAGATTATGATGAGTTAAACGAAGCATACGCAAGAGCTCAGGCTGCAGAAGCAGAAATCGATAAATATCTCGATTTTTCAGCTGTTAAAGCAGCAATGAACGCAATCGATTGGAATGTTAAGATTACAGAGCAGGAAAAAGTTGACGAAATGACAGCTGTACTTAATGAGGCTCTTGAAAATCTTAAATACAAACCCGCTGATTACACAGCAGTTAACGATGCAGTCACAAGAGCACAGGCTTATCCTGCATCAAACTACACAGCAGATTCTTATGCAAATCTCCGTGATATTCTCAGAAACATCGACTATACTCTTAATGTAAGCAAACAGGATGTAGTTGATAATTACGTTGTACAGATTAATCAGGCTATTGAAGACCTTGAAGAGCTTCCCGCAGATTATTCAGAACTTGAAGCACTTCTTGAGTTTGTTGATAATCTTGTAGAAGAATATTACAGCCCCGAAACATATCAGGCTGCGAAAGATGCAGCAGCTGCTTGTGAAGGTTATGATGAAATCGGTATCACTCGTCAGAATGAAATCGATGCAATGAGAGATTCTGTTCAGGCAGCAGTTGATAATCTTGCTATGTATGATGCTGATTATTCTTTAATCGAAGAATACCTTGAAGAATATAATGCAACAGATCTCAGCCAGATTACTGCTGAATCAATCAAACGTGTTGATGACGCATTCGGTGCTGTTGTATATGGTCTTAAAGTTGACAAGCAGGACGAAGTTAATAACTATGCCGCAGCTATCAGAGATGCTTTGGATAGCCTCGAATTTGAACCTGCCGATTATACTAATGTTACAATCGCAGTTTCAAGAGCTGATACTGTTAACAGAGATTACTGGTCAAAGGAAACTCTTGCAGTTCTTGATGCAGCCCTTGAAGCAGTTGAATATGGTCTTGGCGTTAACCGTCAGGCTGATGTTGACAGAATGGCTTCTGACATTCAGAATGCTATCAACAACCTTAAGCCCGGCCCCGCTGACTATGATCGTGTAAATGCAGCAATTGACAGATTTAAGGCTCTCGACCCCAACCACTACACACCTCAGACAGTCAATGCAGTTCAGGCTGTTATTGATGGTATCAACTGGGATCTTACTAAAGAACAGCAGGACGTAGTTAACGGATATGCTTTTGATATCACAACAAAAATGCTTGACCTTGTTGAAGCAGAAGCAGACTATACTGAATTGGATGCACTCGCTAAATCTGTTCCTTCAGAAGAAGTTCTCAAATCTCAGTATACAGAAAAATCAATTACTCAGCTTAACTATGTCTTAGATTCAATCAACTGGAACCTTAAAGCTAAGGATCAGGCAACTGTTCTTGGTTACCAGAATGCTCTTACTGAAGCAATTGCAGGTCTTACATATCTCACAGGTGACTATTCTGACGTTGATAAAGCAATCGAAGAAGGTCGCGCAATTATCGAACGTAATGATCCTCCTATTTCTCAGGAAAGTATTGATGAATTCGAAGCACTTGTAGCTTCACTTGACCGTACATACACAATTAAACAGGAAGCTGAAATTGCAGCATTGGCAGTTCAGGTAAGAGCAGCTTACGCACAGTTCTCATATGCTGAAGCAATTCATAAGGCTTCAATTGAAATCACAGCAGACAGAAGCGTATCATATCCCGGTGACATTGTAACTGTATCAGTTCTTGTCGGAACAGATTATTATACAGCATCATCTTCAATCCCCGTACTTTATGATACTAACTTCTATCAGCTTGTAGGCTCAACAGTACAGGATGCATATTCATTTGAAGGTTCATATGCTGAAGCTTCAACTCAGGGCGGTAACATAAACAGCCCTGCTAAAGGTTATCCTTCAAGCTATACAGCAGAAGACAAATCACAGTGGAAATATGCACTTGTAACTCTTTCTCCTGATTCAAAAATCAGTGGCGAAGCACAGATTCTTGAACCTGCACAGAAAGTTGTTACTCTTCAGTTCCTCGTTAAAGAGAACTTTACAGTTGGTAACTATAAAGCAAGAATCTGGGTTGACGAAGCATTCCTTAAAACAGATTCAAATAAGACAGGTAAGCTCTTTATTGGTCGTTATGAAACATCTGAAGTAAGTAATAATGTTATTACAACAGGTCAGGCAATTGACCTTACAAAAGCAACTGTAAGTATTGAGGTTAAAGACCCCAATTCACCTGCAAACTTCACAGAACTTAAAGCAGCGCTTGTTCAGACCCCTGCTTATCAGGAATCATTCTACACAGTAGATTCTTACAAAGCATATGCAGATGCAGTTGCAGTAGGTAACGAGGTAGTTACTCACGAAGGTGAGTACACAATTAAGGATCAGCCCACAATTGATGCAGCAACAAAAGCTATCAATGACGCTTTCAAAGCACTTGAACTTTTACCTGCAACAACCAAACCTCTTGAAGATGCACTTGCACTTGCTCCTGAATATCCTTCAGACTATTACGCAGCAGCAACTTACGAAGCATATGCAGATGCAGTAACGAAAGGCCAGGCAATCCTCGATGAAAGCGGTCTTACAATTGCCGATGATTTCAGAATCAACGCAGCAGCAGATGCAATCATAAAAGCATATAATGGTCTTACACTCAGACCTTTCTCATACAAAGCTCAGATGGATGCAGCACTTTCAGCAGAGCTTGAGTATGAAGAAAGCTTCTATACAGAAGATTCTTATAAAGCATATACAGATGCTTACGATGCTCTTGTAGAATTCAAGAACAGCAATCCTACTTTCCTTGATGACGCTGAAGGTATGGACCTTATCTTCAACCTCAATCAGTATCGCAAGGAACTTAAACTCAAGGGTGCTGATACAACTCCCCTTGAAGATGCATTAAATACAGAACTTGAATATGATTCAAGCTTCTATACAGATGAAACATATGCAGAATATCAGGCAGCAGTTGATGCAGGTAATGATATTCTCGCTGAAGAAGATCTTACAATCGCTGATAACGACAGAATCCTTGAAGCAGCAGATAATATCTATGCGGCTATTGAACTTCTCGAATTCAAACCCTTCTCATATCAGGAACTTGCTGACGAAGCACTCGGCACATGGTTCTATGAAGGCGCTGATGATGAATATACACCTAAATCAGTTGAAAACTTCTGGAATGCATATATTGAACTTGAATCATACATCTATTCAGGTGCAGAACTTGACATCAGAAATGATGAAGAAGCATTGATGCTTATCAATAACCTCAGAGATGCTCTTGATAATATGCAGTATGTTCCTGCAGACCTTACACTTCTTGAGAAAGCTCTTGACCTTGAAACAATGGACGAAGAGTATTATGATGAAGGAACATATCAGGCATATAAAGATGCTCTCGCAGCACTTGAAGAATGGGGCGACCATTATTGGATTCTTTCAGAACAGGATATCGTTGATGGTCTTGCACAGGATATCATTGATGCACATGCAGCTCTTGAACTCAAACCCTTCTCAAAACTTGCTGATCTTGAAGCAGCAATCGCTGTAACTCCCGAATATGATTCAACATATTATATTCCTGAAGTTTATGCTGAATATGAAGACGCTCTTGCAGTTATCGAAGATATAATTGCAAATGCTGACAGTCTCACAATTCTTGATGATGCAGCAGCACTCGAAGCAATTGATAACTACAATGCTAAGCTTGAAGCTCTCAAATCAGCATGGGCAGATGCAAGCTATGCAGATGTTGAAGCTGCAATCGGCGAAGCAAATGCTCTTAACAGAGACATCTATACAAACTTCGAAATCGTTGATGAAGCAATTGCTGATGTTGTATATGGTCTTAATATCCTCGAACAGGAAACAGTTAACGGCTATGCAGCAGCAATCCGTGAAGCAATCGGCAAACTTAATAAAAAAGCAGCTGACTACACATCAGTAGAAGATGCAAAAACTGCAGCAGCAGAAAAACTTGCTGAGATGCAGGCAACAGGCATTGAACTTAAGCAGTCTACTGTAGATGCTCTCAACAATGCAATTGATGCAGTTGACTATAATCTTGATATTACAATGCAGGAAACAGTTAATGGTTATGCAGATGCAATCGTTGCAGCAACAGAAGAACTTGACTTTGTTTCAACAATTGTTCTCAAAGCAGACTCAGTAGCAACAATCAATGATAAAGCTTACATCAGAGGTCTTTCAGATATCTGGTCAGAAGACGAAATCACTTCACAGTTTGATGTTTACGGCAAAGATACAAGAATTGTTGTAACACCCACAGTAAATGGTTACGGTACAGGTACACTCGTTCAGCACTTTGACGGTGATGAACTTGTGAAAGAGTATGTAATCATTGTTGATGGTGACTCAAATGGTGACGCATTCGTTGATGCTATTGACGTAACAATCGTTGCAGCACTTATCAATGAATTTGAAGAACCCGAAACAGAATACATAATGGCAGCAATTG
Organism: Clostridia bacterium; assembly: GCA_017935325.1. Taxonomy (GTDB): domain Bacteria; phylum Bacillota; class Clostridia; order Oscillospirales; family Acutalibacteraceae; genus SIG575. The sequence continues at coordinate 27,163 of JAGBHV010000073.1, read as the reverse complement.
ACCTCTGTGAAGACGGTTGGCTTGACGCTATCGACCTTACAGTCGTAATCAATATTGCAAACATGGCATTCTAAAAAAATTATCGCCAAGGATTATTTCCTTGGCGATTTTTGTTGACAAATTCGCATTTAAGTGATAGAATATTTTTTGCTAGGGGGACTCCTCGGAGTTGAGAAGGTTAAAACCTGACCCTTTGAACCTGTTGGTTAATACCATCGTAGGGAAAGCGCGATAATGTTCTCATTGCCTTTACACTGCGGTGTAAAGGCATTTTTTATTGCGTTTTCATCAAAAAAATGAGGTGAAACGTTTATGAAAACTATGTTATCTGTTGCAGGCAGTGATTCGTCAGGCGGTGCAGGCATTCAGGCTGACATTAAAACAGCACTTGCAAATGGTGTTTACGCAATGAGCGTAATTACATCTCTTACTGCACAAAACACAACAAAAGTTATTGCTATTCAAGAGGTCACATGCGACTTTTTGTCAGCACAGCTTGAAGCTGTGTTTGAAGATATTTTTCCTGATGCTGTAAAAATCGGTATGGTAAGCAGCCCGGGAATGGTGAAAGTAATTGCTGATAAGTTAAAATACTACAAAGCAAAAAATATCGTTCTTGACCCTGTAATGGTGTCTACAAGCGGAGCAGATTTATCGTCCTCTGATTCTGTTGAAGCGATAAAAAAATATCTTTTGCCGATTTGCGATTTGGTTACACCGAATATTCCGGAAGCTGAAGTATTGTCGGGTATAAGAATCAATTCTTCAGAGGATATGGTTGAAGGTGCAAAAATAATTTATGAAAACTGTTGTTGTGATGTTCTTTTAAAAGGTGGTCACAGAATCAATGATGCAAATGATTTGTATTTTGATGGTGACTCATTTGTCTGGTTTTCAGGCAGAAGAATTGACAACCCTAACACCCACGGCACCGGCTGTACGCTTTCAAGTGCCATCGCTTCAAATCTTGCGAAAGGCTATGGAATGCATGATTCAATAAGAAGAGCTAAAGAATATATATCTGATTCATTGTCCGCTTTTCTTAATCTCGGCAAAGGGTCAGGACCAATGCACCATGGCAATTCAATTAATAGTAGATTCATAAAATAACAGGTGAAAGCCTGATGATATATAGATGGATGGGGAGCGCCATTCATTGTAATTTCTGCGAGGGAATCCGTGTTTCGGAGTGAGAGGATACTTCTGAGTATCGACCGATGTTTACGGAAGATTTCTGTATTTTCTCGCAGCTTTCTCCCGTAAGCAAAATAATATAAAGGGAGAAATTAAAATGAAAAACAAAAACAAACTTATCCGTATGATTATGCTGTCCATGTTCGTTGCAATCGGTGTTGTAATTTCGCCGATTTTACGTGTTGAAGGTATGTGTCCCATGGCACACCTGATTAACATTGTGTGTTCAGTATTTATGGGACCGTGGTATTCTCTTTTGTGCGCAGTGCTTATCGGTGTTATCAGAATGATTTTTATGGGTATTCCGCCCATTGCCCTGACAGGTGCGGTTTTCGGTGCATTTCTTTCAGGCGTTTTCTACAGAGTATCAAAAGGTAAAATTATATGCGCAGTTATAGGCGAAGTTTTCGGAACAGGAATTATAGGCGCAATATTAAGTTATCCTGTTATGACTTACTTCTGGGGACGAACAGACCTTACATGGCTTTTCTATGTGCCGTCCTTTATCGGAGGAACATTAATCGGCGGTTCAATAGCTTTTGTGTTGCTTATTGCCATGAACAAAAGCAACCTGCTTTCAAAATTTCAAAAAATGCTCGGAGTAAAATCATATGAATCTAAAAGCAAATCTTGACATAATAAGGCACGATAAGCCGCTTATTCATTGCATTACAAATCACATTTCAATAAACGATTGTGCTAATGCGGTGTTAGCTTCAGGTGCTAAACCTATAATGGCAGAACATCCGAAAGAAGTTGCTGAAATCACAAAAATGTCAGAAGCCCTTGCTGTTAATCTCGGAAATATTTCAGACAGCAGAATGAAATCAATAATGATTTCAGGAGAAATTGCAAAAGAATATAAAATTCCGTCTGTTATTGATGTTGTGGGTGTAGCATGCAGTAAGTTAAGGCTTGATTTTGCAAGAGAATACATAGATAAATACAATCCGTCAGTTATAAAAGGCAATGAAGCTGAAATAAGAGCTTTGTGCGGATTTGATTTTTGCACCAAAGGTGTTGATTCTCAAAGTGAAAGTTCAGATAATGAACTTACTTTTCTCTGCCAAAAAGCTTCGGAGATGTTCTGTTCAACTGTACTGATAAGCGGCAAAACTGATTGTGTTTCTGACGGAAATAAAACAGCATTAGTAAAAAACGGAAGTTATCTGATGCCTTATGTTACAGGAACAGGGTGCATAATGAATGTTATCTGTGCAGTTCTTCTTTCTAAAAATGAACCTTTTGCATCTGCTGTAAATTCAGCAGTTTTAATGGGTCTGGCAGGGGAGAAGGCTGAAGAAAAATTCAATAAAGAAAACAGCATAACTTTTTTTCACAACTCAATAATTGATGCATTGTTTCTGATGAGCAATGATGAGATATTGGAAAAGGGAAGGGTGGAAATTTATGAATAAATTAAACATTTCATTGTATTTCATTACTGACAGTACGGGTTTTACTCTTGATAAGTTTTTAGAAACTGTTGATTCAGCCTGCAAAGGCGGTGCTTCAATTGTTCAGCTTCGCGAAAAGAATAAATCAACCCGTGAATATCTTCAGCTCGCACTTGAAGTTAAAAAGATTACTGATAAATACAAAGTGCCGTTAATTATTGACGACCGTGTTGACATTGCTCTCGCTTCAGAGGCAGCAGGTGTCCATCTTGGTAATGAAGATATGCCCGTTTCAGTTGCGAGAAAACTGATGGGTGAAAACAAAATTATCGGTGCAACTGCGAAAACTGTTGAATCAGCAATAAAAGCTGAAAAAGACGGTGCAGATTATATAGGTACAGGTGCGATTTTCCCGACTACCACAAAGGTGAAAACAGTTTTAACACCTGTTTCCACTTTAAAAGATATCTGCAAAAATGTAAAAATTCCCGTTTGTGCTATCGGCGGATTGAATTACGAAAACTGCGACATTCTTGAGGACAGCGGTATATCAGGCGTTGCGGTTGTCTCTGCGATAATGAAAAGCAATGACCCGGAAAAAGAAGCATCAAAGTTTAAAAATAAAATTATCAATAAGCTCATTTAACAGAAAAGCCGTCCGATACCTATCGGACGGCTGTAATTCTTATTATTCGCTTTTATTTCCAATAATCAACCTCGTAAGGTAAGTTTATGTCTTTAGCTCTGAAAACAGGCTCTTTGCCTTCTTTTCGTTGTTTTTCGTAGTCTTTTAAGGCTCTGATAGCATATTTGCTTAAATAAAGAATTACGGGCATGTTTATGATTGTCATAGCGCCCATTGTAACGTCGGCTATTCCCCAGAGTAAATCAGCTGAAAGCCCTGCACCGACAAAAACAATAAGAGAAGCAATTATGTGATAAACTGTCATGAATTTTTTGCCGGGCTGACGTTTGAGCAGATAAACAAGGCAGTTATCAACATAATAAAGATTTCCGAGCAGGGTAGTGAATGCAAAAAGAATCATGGCCACAGTTATGAATACGGGGCCGAATGAGCCAAGTGTTGTACTCAGTGCCTGCTGAACATATGGTGCGCCTGAAAGCTCTGCAGTCGGTTCAACACCTGAACTCATGCACATAAAAGCTGTTGCTGAGCAGACAAGAAGTGTGTCAATGAAAACTGAAAGTATCTGTACAAGGCCTTGCTTTACGGGATGACTTACTTCTGCAGATGCTGATGCATTGGGTGCAGAACCTACACCCGCCTCGTTGCTGAATAAACCTCTTTTTATTCCGTACATTACGCATGAGCCTGAAAAACCTCCGAATATCGCCTGTAAATCAAAAGCTTCGGTGAAAATCCTCTGAAAGATTGAGGGGATAGCTTTTGCGTTCATTACAACGATGAAAAGTGCAATCAGGATATATGCAATGCCCATCAGCGGAACTAAAAAGCTTGTAGCCTTGATAATTCTTTTTCCGCCACCCATAAGGCAAAAAGCCACAAGAGATGCAACTATTATTCCGATAATCCACGGTGTGATATTTTCGTTGTAAAAGGAATAAGATGAAAATGTTGACTGAAGGTTATACGATGCCAGCATATTGAAGCCGAAAGCATAAGTTATAATAATAAGAACTGCGAAAATGGCGGCAAGTAAACGGGATTTCAGAGCTGATTCAATGTAGTAAGCCGGACCGCCGTAACATCCGTTTTCGCCTTTTTTCTTGTGAATCTGTGCAAGAGTACTTTCAATAAATGCGGAAGCGCTGCCGATTATTGCTATAATCCACATCCAGAAGACGGAACCGAAACCGCCAAGGCAAAGTGCAGTTGAAACGCCGATAATATTTCCTGTGCCTACACGGGAAGCGGTTGACACAATAAGCGCCTGGAAGGACGATACGCTTTTCGAATCTGCGGGTTTTTCCATAATTGCACGGAACTGTTCACCCAGTAATCTGAATTGCACAAGCCTTGTTCTGATAAGAAAATAAATTCCTCCGAGCAACAGCAGTATAATCAGAATATAACTGTACAGGGCGTCATTGACAGTTGATATAATGTTTTCTATCATTTTTTATTCCTCCTGATACAAAAACAGACCTTGCAAAAACAAGGCCTGAAAGATGGAGCTGGTGACGGGAATCGAACCTGCAACCTGCTCATTACGAATGAGCTGCTCTGCCATTGAGCCACACCAGCATGCGAAAATCATTATACATAAAATTTAATAGAATTGCAACACTTTTTTAGAAAATATTTTGAAAAAGTGTGGTATACTGTATACATCAGAGCAAGATACATCTTTTCAGAAGGTAAATGATGTAAATACAAACTTTCTCTTGATTTATTTAAAAAATTAGTGTAATCTATTGTTATTGAAAGGAATGATACATAACTATGAAAATGAAAAAATTAATTGCAGGCCTCATCGGCCTTGTAACTGTGCTTACTGTTACTGCGGCCTGCTCTAAAGACAAAATTGATGTGGATGATGTTACTGTTTATCAGACCAACGAATATGGCGAGGTAGTAACAAATGCAAAAGGTGAGAAAGTAACAGTTGCACTTGAAGATGTTTCTGTTGAATATGTTACTGATGAAAACGGTAACAAGGTTCTTGATAAAGATACCGGCAAAGAAGCAACTATTCTTCACTACTATGTAACAGATGTTGATGAGAAAGGCAACGTTGTTACAAATGCAAATAAAGAACCTGTTACAAAGAAACATTCTTCTTCTGTTGATAAGGAATCCACAACAGCATCTCTCGGTTCATTGGAAGATTTTATCAACGGTGGCGGTGAAGTTACAACAGTTGAGGTAGAAACACTTCCCGAAGGCACAACAATCAAAGAAAACAAAAAACTTCTTGAAAAAGCCTTCTCAACAGGAAAGTTCTATATGGATGTATCTATCAAAAATGAATTAGGTATGCCCGTTTCTATGATTTTCGCTACAAGCGGAAACAATATGTATTTCGGTATGAACGTAAATCTGCTCGGAATGAAGATGGGCTATGCTGCACTTCAGAAGGACGGCAAAGCATACGCAATAGACACAGTTTCCAAGAAGTATTGTGAATCTGATGCAGCAACAACAGATACATCAGAAGTTGAAGATATGATGTCAACACTCGTTCGTGACAGCAATGCAAACTATATTCAGACATCAGTTGTCAAATCAGGCGGTAAAACATATATCTGTGAAGAATATGAAACTGAAATGGGCACATCAAAGTATTATTTTGATAAGTCAACTGAAGAACTCAAACGTATTGAACATGACAATCCTGAAGCAAAAACAGTTCTGATAGTAAATAAATTCGTTAAAAATCCGTCATCAAGTTATTTCGCAGTTCCCAGCGGATATAAGAAAGTATCAGCAGAAGAGTTTAACAGTTCATTTGAAGACCTGGCAAATTCAATGGGCTCAATAGGCATAGGTTAATGGATAAGACGGTTGTAATTACGGGTGCTTCGGGCGGAATCGGAAGTGAAATTGCACGTGTGTTTGCAGAAAACGGCTGGAATGTTGCAATTATGTATATGAATTCCGCTGATGAAGCAAAAAAACTTGAAAAAGAGCTTATTTCTTACGGCAGTAGAACATACTGCCGTAATTGTGATGTAAGAAATATTAAAGAAGTTGAAGAATTTTTTACTCTTGCCGAAGAAAATCTCGGTGTAATAGATGCACTTGTGAATAATGCAGGTGTTGCGTTGCAGAAACTTTTTTGCGATGTTACTGCTGAAGAAGCGGACAGGATTTTTGATATTAACGTAAAAGGCTCATTTAACTGTACTAAAGCCGTTCTGCCTTCAATGATAAGAAGAAAAAGCGGAAAGATTGTAAATATTTCTTCAATGTGGGGTATTTGCGGTGCCTCCTGTGAGGTTCATTATTCTGCATCAAAGGCGGCTGTTATCGGCTTTACTAAAGCACTTGCAAAAGAAGTGGGGCCGTCGTCAATTAATGTAAATTGCGTAGCTCCCGGATTAATCGATACAAAAATGAACGCAAACCTGAATGATGAAGATATAAAAATGCTGACTGATGAAATTCCGCTTATGAAAATCGGCAAACCTTCTGATGTTGCTCATGCCGTTTACTTTTTGTGTTCAGAGCAGGCGGATTATATAACAGGGCAGGTAATTTCTGTAGACGGTGGCATGATTATATAACTTTTTTTACCTTTTTTATCAGAAATATTAAAAATCTCTTGATTTTTTATAATATTTATGGTAAATTTATGGGGATATATAATTACTTCCGAAATTGGAGGAATGAAAAATGGCAAATTGTCCTAACTGTGGTGTCCACCTTAAGAAAACTTATTGGAAACCTAATTGTCCTAATTGTGATGTAAATATTTTCTATCACGGCATGCAGGAACGTCTTGAAAACGATATCTTAACTGCTGAAGCATCTCTCAACAGAATGTACGGTGTGCTTGACAGAGTTAAAGCTTCTTATATAGGCTCAAAGCTTGCAATCGCAAGAATCGTGCTGAGCTTGCTTCCTATCGGAGCTTTGTTCCTTCCTCTTGCGAAAATTGCAGTTAATGTTCCGTTCGTTTCTGAAGAGTTCACAATTGATGCTCTTAAAATTTATAACGCTGTATCAACTCTTGATTTCGGCGGATTGTTCGGAATGTTCTCGTCAGAATCATTGTCAGCAGCATTGATTATGTATGCTCTTGCAATTGTGTTTATAGCACTTGGTGCTGTTACTTCACTTGTAGGATTCATTCTTATTTTCCTTTCTTGTGCACCCAAAGGTATTCCGCGTAACCTCGGCTTCAGCGGCAGTGCACTCGGTTGCTATGTATTAAGCGGCTTGATGTTTATCCTTTCAGGCTCACAGTTTACATCTGTACTCGGTGAAGGTTTTGCAGCAAGTCTTTCATTCGGTTATCCGATTCTTATCGTTGCTGCAATTGCTCCTATTGTTATTAATCTTTTGATTAAGAAGAATCCTATCGTTGTTGTTTCTTCTGCAGAAAAGAGAAAGAAAGAAATTGCAGAAAAAGCTGCTAAGATGGCTGCAGATATGCAGGAAGAACAGAGAAAGCTTGAAGAACAGAGAATGATTGAAGAAGCTTATGCTGAAGAGCAGGCACAGAAAAATCAGGACAAATAATTAATTATTAAAATAAAATCTCCGAAAACGTAACGTTTTCGGAGGTTTTTTGTTTTATTCACCTTTCCAACCGTATACGGATAAATCAACCTTTCCGTTGTTTACTTTTACACCTTCCTGCTCAAGTAATAGTGATTGACTATGTCCGCCGCCAAAGGCGAATGACTCTGATACATTACCGAATCTGTTTACAACACGATGACATTTTATAGTTGACGGGTCAGGGTTTGCATGCAAAGCATATCCCACTATCTGAGACCAACGGGGATTTCCTGCAAGAGTTGCAACCTGACCGTATGTGGCAACTTTTCCGTAAGGTATCCGTTTTACAACATCGTAAATCTTTTCAAATGTGTTTTTGCTCATTTTTTCAACATCCTCATGGCGTTCAATATTGCAATGACGCTTACGCCCACATCAGCGAAAACTGCCAGAAACATTGTTCCCAGACCTGATGCGCTTAATACAAGAACAATAAATTTTATTGCCAGAGCAAAAATGATATTTTGTTTTGCTATTTTTAAAGTCTTTTGTGAAATGGTAATTGCTTCAGGTATTTTTGAAAGCTTATCGTCCATTATCACAACATCAGCTGCTTCAATTGCTGCATCTGAACCGAGAGCACCCATCGCAATTCCGATATCTGCTTTTTTTAATGACGGCGCATCGTTTATTCCGTCTCCGACAAAACAGAAACAATCGTCAATTCTGTCTAATGCTTTTACTTTTTCCTGAGGCAGCAGTTGAGCCTCATAAGAAGTTATTCCTGTTTCTTTGCTGAAATATTCAGCAGTTGATTTTTTGTCACCCGTCAGCATTTTAATATCTTTTATTCCAAGTGATTTCAGCTTCGCCACTGTATCTTTTGCATCATCCTTAATAGTGTCAGAAATTACAATGTAGCCGAGCAGTTCTTTTTCGTCGCTGACAAAAAGCACAGTGCCGATTTCATGAATTTCAGGTGTATTTATGCCGAGTGTTTTTAAAAGTTTATCGTTACCTACAAAAACTTTTTTGCCTTTAATAATTGCACTTACGCCTTTTCCCGGGATTTCTTCGGCATTTTTTATTTCTCTTTCATCAATCTGCTTTTTACATTTTTCTTTAATTGACAATGCAATAGGGTGTTCAGAGAAATATTCGGCTGCACAGGCATTTTCAAGCAATTCATTTTCGTCTGCCGAGAAAGTAACGATTTTCTGTACAGTAAAATTTCCTTTTGTAAGCGTACCGGTTTTGTCAAAAACAAAGGTTTTGCATTTTGCAAGGGTTTCAAGATAATTTGAACCTTTAATCAATATTCCCTGCTTTGAAGCAAATCCGATTCCGCCGAAAAAGGCGAGGGGAACTGAAATAACAAGTGCGCACGGGCATGAAACTACAAGAAACATTAAACTGCGCCTTAAATTTTCAGAAAAGCTTTCAGGATGAAAAACAGTCGGTATAGCCGTCAATAAAATTGCAAGTACAACTACAATCGGAGTATAGTATTTGGAAAAACGTGTTATAAATTTTTCACTCTGCGATTTATTATCAACTGAATTTTCAACTAATTCAAGTATTTTTGCAACAGTTGATTCTTCAAATTCACAACTTACTTTTATCTTAAGCACGCCGTTTATGTTAATGCAACCGCTTATTACATCGTCACCGATTTGTACATCTTGCGGTAAAGCTTCACCTGTCAGGGCAGTTGTGTTAACAGAAGATGTTCCTTCAATAACAGTACCGTCAAGTGGAATTTTTTCACCGGGTTTTACAATAATAATATCGCCTTTTTTTACATCCTGTGGGTCAACTTCAATAATTTTGCCGTCTTTTTCAATGTTGGCAATGTCCGGCCTTATTTCCATAAGCTGGCTGATTGATTTGCGGCTTTTTCCTACTGCATAACCTTCAAAAAGTTCACCTATTTTGAAAAAAAGCATTACAAAAACTGCTTCGGTGTATTCGTCAATTGCAAATGCACCTATTGTTGCAATGCTCATCAGAAAATTTTCATCAAGCACGTGACCCCTGAATAAGTTTCTGAAAGCGGAAATTATAACATCGTAGCCTATAATTATAAAAGCTATTATAAACAACAGATATTTGACAATAAAAATTCTGCACAGAAATGCAGTAATCATCAGCATGGCTGTAATAATAATTCTAATAAGTGCTTTTATTTGCTTGTTACTCATTTTATCAGCCTCCGATGATTTTGCAGTCAGGCTCAAATTTTTTGCAGATTTTCTGTGCTTCCCTGATAATTCTTTCAATGTCGTTTTCATCAGCTTCAATTGTCAGCTTCTGCATAATAAAACTGATTTTTGCTGATGTAACTCCGTCTATCTCATTAATTTTGTTTTCCATTTTTGCTGCACAGTCAGCGCAGTCAAGGTTCTGCATTCTGTAAGTTTTTTTCATTTTTGTCACCTCATTCACAAACATGGTCTAAACCTTGTTCAAAAATCAATCGTACATGCTCATCTGCCAGAGAATAATATATTGTTTTGCCCTGACGCTGTGAAGTAACAAGGTTCGCTTTCTTTAATACGCTTAATTGGTGTGAAATTGCAGATATTGTCATGTCGAGAGTTTCTGCAATATGATAAACACACATATCGCTTTTAGCAAGAACAAAAAGGATTTTCACTCTTGTACTGTCGCCGAAAACTTTAAAAAGATTTGCAAGGCTCTGCAAAGTTTCTTCCTGCGGCATTTCGCCTGAAAAATGCTCGATTCCGCTTTCGTGCATATGGGTATGGTTTTTAGTGTTATTCATTTTTATCACCTGAGTTTGTTGAATCATAATCTGAACAATTCAAAAAATCAATCATTACTTCGCATCTGAATAATTGAACATTTGAACAACTGTTCAAATATATTATAAAACAAACTGTCTTTTTTGTCAACATGTGCGTGACAAAAACAGAATAATATTTAACTTCTTTTACAAATAATATATTGCAATTAAATATTAAAGAGTGTATAATTAAGATAATCATATTTAATTTTGCCACATGCGATTTGGTTATTTAAAACGATTGCTGATTAATAAAAAATAAGAACCTCAACTACGCTATTTGCGTGTCGAGGCTTTCGACTGGTGCGGATAACAGGACTTGACGGCACTCGCTTTGCTTTGCCGTCAACGGCAACGATTGTAATTGGTTTCGCCAATAGGCAGGTTCCAAGTCCTGATGAAGTTATAAACAAAAAATAAAAGCCTTATAACCGTAAGTTATAAGACCTTTAAACTGGTGCGGATAACAGGACTTGACGGCGTTCGCTTTGCTTTGCCGTCAACGGCAACGATTGTAATCGGCTTCGCCGATAGGCAGGTTCCAAGTCCTGATAAGGTTATAAACAAAAAATAAAAGTCTTATAACCATAAGTTATAAGACCTTTAACTGGTGCGGATAACAGGACTTGACGGCGCACGCTTTGCTTTGCCGTCAACGGCAACGATTGTAATTGGCTTCGCCAATAGGCAGGTTCCAAGTCCTGATGAAGTTATAAATAAAAAATAAAAGCCTTATAACCGTAAGTTATAAGACCTTTAAACTGGTGCGGATAACAGGACTTGAACCTGCACGGGATTTACCACCAGATCCTAAATCTGGCGCGTCTGCCAATTCCGCCATATCCGCAGGACTTGTATATTATATCAAACTATTTCGATTTAATCAATAACTTTTTAACTTTTTTGAAAACGGAGGATTATTATGCAAACAAGATGGACAAAAGATGTTAATAAGGATGCACCTCTTCAGGAATATCCCAGACCTCAGATGAAGAGAAATATCTGGTCAAACCTCAACGGACAGTTTGACTATGCTATAAGCAATTCAATGGAAGAAATCCCCACAGAGTACGAAGGTAAAATCACAGTACCTTTTGCTATTGAAGCACCTCTTTCAGGTGTTGAAAGAAGATTGGACCCTATGGATATCCTGTGGTATCGTAAAACTTTCATTCTTCCGCCCGAATATGATTCAAAGCACGTTATTCTTCATTTCGGAGCAGTTGACTGGGAATGCAGAGTTTATATCAACGGACAGTTTGTCGGTGGTCATACAGGCGGATACTGCCCGTTCAGTTTTGATATTACAGAATATCTTGTTGACGGCGAAAACGTTCTTAATGTATCTGTTTTTGACCCGACAGATAAAGGATGGCAGCAGCGCGGCAAGCAGGCTATCAAGCAGGTTGGCTTCTGGTATACACCTACAACAGGTATCTGGCAGACAGTATGGCTTGAAGCTGTTGATGAAAAACACATCACTTCAATTAAACTGACACCTGATATTGATGAATATTGCGTTCACGTTGATGTTGAAACAACTGCTGAATCAGATTATGAGATTGTAGCTACGGTTTTTGACGATGACGAAGAAGTTGTTTTCTCATCAAGCATCGGTTGCGTTGATGTTATCCCCATGAAACGCTTTAAGCTCTGGAGCCCCGAAAAACCCAATCTTTATAACGTAATGTTCGAGCTTTATCATGACGGCTTGCTTGTTGACACAGTTGTAAGCTATTTCGGAATGAGAAAATATTCTGTTGAAAAAGATGAAAACGGAATTCCGAGACTTTTCCTTAATAACAAGCCTTATTTCCAGATTGGTCTTCTTGACCAGGGTTACTGGCCTGACGGTGTTATGACAGCACCTACAGATGAAGCAATGATTTTTGACATCAAGGTTATGAAATCTCTCGGTTTTAATATGCTCAGAAAACATATTAAAGTTGAGCCTCTGCGTTGGTATTACCATTGCGATAAAATAGGTATGATAGTATGGCAGGATATGGTAAGCGGCGCAAAACATCCCGGCAACTTCCTTGTCGGAGTAGTTCCGTTTTTCCAGATTTCCGTAAAAGACGATGCTTACGCACTGTTTAACCGCGATGAACAGGCGTGGAGAGATCAGTTTGAAGAAGAGCTTGAACAGATGATGGCAACACTTCATAACTGTGTATCTATCGGATGCTGGGTTCCTTTCAATGAAGGATGGGGTCAGTTTGATGCAAAGAGAATTGCAGAAAAAGTTAAATCAATCGACCCGTCACGTGTTGTTGACCACGCAAGCGGCTGGTTTGACCAGAAGGGCGGCGATCTGAGAAGTATGCACAGATATGTTGCTCCGATAACAAAAGGCAGGTCCGATAACAGAGCTTTCGTTGTTTCCGAATTCGGCGGATATTCGCGTATAGTTTCAGGTCACACGATGAATGAAAACAAAGCTTTCGGATATATGATGTATAAAGATAAAAAGTCGTTGACAAAAGCTTACGAAAAACTGTTCAACAGGCAGATTATTCCGCTTGTAAGCAAGGGCCTTAGCGCAGTTGTTTATACACAGCTCAGCGACGTTGAAAATGAAACAAACGGTATCATGACATATGACCGTGATATTATGAAACTTGATAATGAAACAATTATTAAGCTCAATAAAAGATTATTCTCAATTCTTGTAAGATAGGGTGAATGACTTGGCTGTAAAATCAAGTTCAAAGCAAAAACTTTTAAGCCTTATAGATGTTTTTGAAAAACTGACTGATGAAAACAATGTTATCTCAACGAATGAAATTGTTGAAGAATTGGCAAAAAGAGGAATAACAGCTGAACGAAAATCAATTTATGCTGATATTGCCCTGCTTGTTGAAAACGGTTATGATATAATCAAAGTGAAAACTCCGAAATCAGGATATTTTCTTGCATCGAGAAATTTTCAGTTGCCTGAAATCAGGCTGATAATTGATGCTGTGCAGTCGGCCGATTTCATAACGCCTAAAAAGACAGAAGAACTTATCAGTAAGATAGGAACATTGGTCAGCGAAGACCAGTTTGAAATGCTCAAAAGTCAGCTGAGTATTTCTAACCGTGTAAAAACTCTCAACGAAGAAATATTTTACACAATTGACGTTCTCAACCGTGCTATTGAAGAAAAGAAGCAGGTGTCTTTCAGTTACATCAGGCACAAAATCGAAGCAGGCAAAAAAATTGTTATGGCTTCACGTGATTTTATCGTTAATCCTTATGCGTTGGTATGGTCAAATGACCACTATTACCTTATCTGCAATAACCCGAAATACGATAATCTGATGCACACAAGACTTGACAGAATGAGAAAAGTGAAAATTGTTGATATACCTGCGCGTTCATTTGAAGAAGTTTCTGAATACAAGGGCGAGTTTGATGTAGCTGATTACTCAAACAAAATGTTCAATATGTTTTCAGGTAAAATCTGTGAAATTGAAATTGTCTGCAAAAATGAAATGCTGGAAGATATCGTTGACAGATTTGGCGAGAATGCAACTATCCGCAATGAGGACAGCAACAGGTTCTATTTAAGGGCAGAAGTTGCCTTAAGTGACGGTCTTGTGTCGTGGCTTATGCAGTACAGAAATTCTGTTTATGTAAGAAAACCTGAAGAACTCCGCGAGCATCTTAAAGAGAAAGCACAGGAGATAATTGATTTGTATAATTAAGTCAAATTTATTGACTGAGTAAAAAAATAATGATATAATAATTAATTGAAAATTGGAAAAGTAAGGAGAATGTTTATGTCATTTTACATTGGCGTCGACGGTGGCGGAACAAAAACTGCTTATGCACTTTTCGACGAAGAAAAAAACATAGTTGCCGAGGTTAAAACTGAAGGCAGCAATCACGAAAATCTTGAAGGCAGTTTTGACGCTGCAGCAACGATTATCTGGGACGGTATCACAAAGTTGCTTGAGGCAGGCAATGTAACTCTTGATGACATTGGCTTTACACTTATGGGTCTTGCAGGCATTGACCATCCGTATCAGCATGATGAAATGTGCGAACAGATGAAAAAGAGAGGCCTTAAAAACTTTGAAATTTACAATGATGGTTTCATTGTTGTAAAAGCAGGTGCAACAGGCAAAGCTGCTATCGGTTATAACTGCGGCACAGGTACTTGCTGTAATGCAATCGACCTTGACGGCAAAATGGTTCAGCTTGGCGGCTTCAGCGAGTTTTCAGATGATAAGGGCAACGGCACATGGGTTGCAGTTAAATCATTTAAGCTTATTTATGATGAACTTGTTCTCGGTCTCGAAAAAACAGCAATGACCGAAATGTTCAAGAAAGAATTTAATATAAACACGAAAGAAGAATTTTTAGGCACTCTCGCAATGGCTGAAAATGAAGAAAGAGGCAGATTTATTATGAGTCTTATCGATTTCTTCTTTGCTGCTTCAAAAATGGGTGATAAGCCTGTTCTTAAAGCTATTGATGAAATGTCAGAGAGAGGTGCTGACTACATCGTTTCTCACCTTAATTCTCTTAATTTCGGTGATGGCGAAGTTGAGGTTGTTCTTTCAGGTTCAATCCACACAAAACTTCCCAACGAAGTTTATCTTGATTGCCTTAAAAAGAAGATTGCTGAACGTTCAGATAAAAAAGTTAAATATATCAAGCTTACACAGGCTCCTGTTACAGGCTGTGTAAACTGGATTTTCCAGGACTATAAAAACTAAGGAGAATGCAAAATGAAAGAAATTAATGTTGCAGTTATCGGCTCAGGCAGTACATATTGTCCTGAACTTCTTGACGGCTTTATCAAAGCACAGGATTCACTTAAACTCAAAAAAGTATCATTTATGGATATTGATGAAAGAAAACGTACAATTGTTGGTGACCTGTGTGTACGTATGCTTAAAAAAGCAGGTATTGATTGTGAAACAGTTTTCACAGATGACCTTGAAGTAGCATTGCAGGGTGCAGATTTCGTTCTTACACAGATGCGTGTGGGTAAACTTCCTGCAAGACACCTTGATGAAATTATCCCCGTTAAATACGGTCTTATCGGTCAGGAAACAACAGGTATCGGCGGCTTCTTCAAAGCTCTCAGAACAATTCCGGAAATTCAGAAAATCACTGACCATATGGAAAGAATCTGCCCTGATGCATGGCTTATCAACTTTACAAATCCCTCAGGTATCATCACAGAGTTCCTTCTTAACCACACAAAGGTTAAAGCAATCGGTCTTTGCAACGTGCCCATTGACATGATTGATGACGTTAAAGAAATCACAGGTCCTGACACTGAAGTTACATATGTTGGCCTTAATCACTTGAGCTGGATTACTTCAATCGTAAAAGACGGCGAAGAACTCCTTCCCAAGCTTATTGAAGAAGGCTTCTCACCGAAAGTTATGGCTAACATCAAGGATGACGGTTTCTCACTTGAATGCCTTAAAGCAATTGAAGGTATTCCTTCATCTTACCTTCAGTATTATTACAACAGAAACGCAAAAATCGAGCATCTTAAAAACGATAAGAAGAGCCGTGCAATGGTTTGTATGGAAATCGAAGAAGAATTGCTTAAAATGTACAGCGATGAAGAGCTTTGCATCAAGCCTGCACTTCTTGATAAACGCGGCGGTCACAAATATTCACTTGCTGCAGTTTCTCTTATCGATTCAATCGCAAATGATAAGAGAGATGTTCATGTTGTTAATATCAAAAATGACGGAACACTTCCCTTTATGGAAGATGACGACGTTGTTGAAATCAGCGCAGTTATCGGTGCAGACGGTGCAACTCCCGTTCCCGTTAAGAAAAAGACTAACAGACATATGCAGGGTCTTATGCAGTCTGTTAAAGCTTATGAAAAGTATGCAGTTGAAGCAGCACTCAACGGTGATGATGAAGCTGCAATGAAAGCACTTATGGTGCATCCGCTTATCGGTGACTATGAAAACGCAAAGGCTTGCTACGAGGAAATGAAGGTAGCTCACAGAAATTATCTTGAAAGATTTTATAAATAATTAAAAGGAAAGGACTGTATCAATAAACTTAAAGATTGATACAGTCCTGTTTTTAGTTAACTACATTTATCGGATTTCCGTTTGCAAAAGCTTTTATATTCTGTTTGGTGACTTCCATAAGTCGTGCTCTTGTTTCTTTTGCAGCCCATGCAATATGTGGCGTTACAAGTGTGTTTTCAAGGCTTGTGATTTTATCATCAATCGGAGGTTCATTTAAAAGCACATCAAGTCCTGCACCTGCAATAACTCCGTTTTCCAGGGCTTCTTTCAAGTCGTCCTCATCAACTGTTGCACCACGTGATGTGTTAATGAAGTAAGCGGATTTTTTCATTTTTGCAAAGAAGCTTTTATTTGCCATTTTTTCTGTTTTTTCAGTAAGAGGGCAGTGAAGGCTTACAAAATCAGAATTGGCAAGTAAAGTGTCGATTTCGCAGAATTTAATGTTGTCGGAATCTTCACCGGGATGATTTGTGTTGACGAGAACTTTCATGTTGAAGGCTTCAGCAATTTTCGCAACCGCTTTTCCGATTGAACCGTAACCGATAATTCCCAGCGTTTTGCCTGCAAGTTCTGTTAAAGGTGCTACCATATAGCAAAAATGTTCGCATCTTTGCCAATCACCGTTTGCAGTTGAAGATGAATGCTCAGCAACGCGCGAAGCAAATTGCAGAATAAATGCAAATGTAAGCTGTGCAACTGAATTCGTGCTGTAAGACGGCACGTTAGAAACGGGAATACCACGTTCTCTTGCATAATGGATATCGGTAATATTGTAGCCCGTGCTTAATAAATCAATAAATTTTACATCAGGCAGCTGACAGAGGATATCTTTGCCGAGAGGTGTTTTGTTGGTAATTACAATATCTGCGCCTTCACAGCGTGAAAGAATATCTTGTCTTTCTGTTCTGTCATAAACTGTATAATCTCCGTATTCTCCGAGCCAGTCCCATGAAAGGTCACCCGGGTTTACGGTAAAACCGTCTAAAATAATTATTTTCATAAAAAACCTCTTTTCCGCAGAATTTCACATATAATTATATAGGTAAAATAATTTAAATTCAACATTCAGGCGGTAAAATATGCGGAAAATTTTCTTGAATAAAAAGAAAAAGCCAAATTTAATGACTCTGACAGCTTTTTTGTTAATATTTACAGCATTTCTGCTGTTTGTATTTCTTGTGTTTTTCAAAATTCCGGTATTGAAAATGTGGTACGAAGAATATCAGCATTTTCTTGATAATCTCGAGTTACGCGTTGCAGCGCTGGGAGGAAAACGGATAATAATTATATCAATATTTTTTCTGTTTTCCTTGAAAGCTGTTTTGCCGATTCCGATTTTTCCTATTTCCTGCGTTTGCGTGATATCGTCAATGGTGTTCAGTACGGCAGCATCGCTGATTATAAATATTGCAGGCTTTGTTCTTCTTTTTGCACTAAGGTATTATATAGGTGCAGGGGAAAGAACATTGTCTTATAAAATTTTAAAAAGCTATGATGAAATATGGAAGTTTGTTGAACATGATTCAGGCGCAAACCCGTGGATTCTCTTAGGTTGCAGAGTAATTCCGCTTTTTCCTGTTAATACAGTAAGCAATATTTACGGCAGTATGAAATATAATTTTCGCAAGTATCTGTTGTTATCAGTGCTTGGCTTTCTGCCTAAAATTTTTTCATACACAATTATAGGACGCAATGCGTTCAATCCGTTTTCAGCATCGTTTATTGTGCCTCTTATGTTTTCAACTCTCTTTTCGGGCATAGGGTTGCTGGTAACAAGAAAAATAATTTTAATCATCAGGAAGAAAGGTGAAGAAGATGTTAAAATCAAAAATTAATTCAGGGGAATATGATTCAGAGCTCAGAAGAGTATATGTAAGTGATGAATCAGTAGCAGAACAAAGAGAAAGATATGTTTCTCTTATAAATCTGTTTGAGGAGGAATACGGACAGAACGATTCTCTCTCATTCTATAGTGCACCCGGCAGAACTGAAGTTTGCGGAAACCACACAGACCATAACAACGGTAAGGTTCTTGCAGCAGCAGTCAACCTTGATGCGGTTGCAGTCTGTGCCAAAAAGGACGGCAATATCACAAGAGTCAAATCTGTAGGATATGATATGGATACAGTTGATATTACCGATATGAACGTGCATGAAGATGCATACGGAACTTCTCGTGAGCTTATCAGAGGTATGTATGCAGGCTTTATTGAAAGAGGATATAAAGTAGGTGCATTTGACGCATATACAACTTCATCTGTTCTTTCGGGTTCAGGTCTTTCAAGCTCTGCAGCTTTTGAAGTTCTTATCGGCACAATTCTTAACTATATGTTCAATGACGGCAAAGTTTCACCCGTTGAAATTGCACAGATTGCGCAGTTCTCGGAAAATAAATATTTCGGTAAACCTTGCGGTCTTATGGACCAGATGGCATCATCTGTAGGTGGCTTTGTTAAAATTGATTTTGAAGATACAAAGAAACCTGTTATCACAAAGCTTGATTTTGATTTTGCATCTTGCGGACATTCTCTTTGTATTGTAAACACAGGCGGAAGCCATGCAGACCTTACTCCTGAATACGGCGCAGTAAGAAGCGAAATGGAATCAGCTGCAGCAGTTTTCGGCAAAAAAGTTTTAAGAGAAGTTTGTCCCGAGGAGTTTAACAAAAATGTTGCACTTGTTCGTGAAAAAGCAGGGGACAGAGCAGTGCTTCGCGCAATGCATTTCTTCAGTGATAATGCACGTGTTGATTATGAAGCAGAAGCACTTAATAACGGCGATTTCGAAGCTTTCAAAAAAGGTGTTATCGAAAGCGGACGTTCATCATATATGTACAATCAGAATGTTTATCCTTCATCCGCACCGAATGACCAGCCTGTAAGCATTGGTCTTTGTATCGCTGAAAGACTCCTTAAGGATTGCGGTGCATGGCGTGTTCACGGCGGCGGTTTTGCAGGCACAATGCAGGCATTTGTTCCGAATGATAAGCTTGACGAGTATCTTGAAGAAATGAAAAATGTATTCGGAGAAAAGGCCTGTTATGTATTGTCTGTTCGTCCTTGCGGCGGTGTTAAGGTTTTAGGAGAATAATTATGAAGTGTGAAAGAATTTATCTTTATGAAGACAGAAAAGATGTTTTTATAGATACATATATCCGAGATACTTCACCTGAGTATCCTACAAATAAACGTCCTGCAATGTTGATTTTTCCCGGTGGAGGATACGGAATGTGTTCTGACCGTGAAGCAGAACCGATAGCAAATCAGTTTCTTGCCATGGGTCTGAGTTGCTTTGTGCTTCGCTATTCGGTGGGAGAAAACGCTTCAAGAAGAATGCCTGAATTCAGTCAGCCGTTACTTGATGCATCTCTTGCAATGTCAATTATCAGAAAAAATGCTGAAGAATGGAACGTAGATTCCGCTAAAATAGCTATTGTCGGTTTTTCTGCAGGCGGCCATCTTGCAGGAAGTCTTGCCACAATGTGGAATGATGAGTCAATATTCAATGAGCTTGGCATTCCGGCAGGAAGTAACAAGCCCAATGCTGTAATTCTTTGCTATCCTGTGCTTACTTTCGGTGAACTTACTCATATGGGTACAAGAGAAAACCTTCTCGGTAAGTTCAGCGATGACGAAAATCTTGTGAAAAAATATTCGCTTGAAAATAATGTGTCAGAGGATACTCCGCCTGCTTTTATCTGGCATACAGCTGAAGACGGTGCAGTGCCGGTAAGAAATTCTCTTATGTTTGCTTCTGCTCTTTCTGCAAAAGAGATTCCGTTTGAGCTTCACATTTTCCCCTTTGGCGGTCACGGAATGTCAACCGGAACAAAAGAAGTTTGTCAGATTGAAAACAAATATGCTTCAAGATGGGTAGAGCTTTCTGCAAAATGGCTTAATATCACATTTGACATGTAAATTCTTTAAAAACTCCTGTTTTGTTAAATGAAAACAGGAGTTTTGTTACGTCTGTAGGTTCAATACCAAAAAAATAAAGGATTTTTGATAATTTTTAATAAAAAAACATTGAAATTTTGCTTTATTTGGTATATTATTATATGGGTATTTGTTTGCCTTAAAAATAATCCTTGGAGGCTTATTTATGAAATATAAGAGGTTTAGTAAATTTTTGGTTTGTGTTCTTGCCTTGATTATGGCTCTGAGCACAACCTCCGTTGTATCTTTAGCGGCAGGTATATGGTCCGGAGGTATCGCTCAGGTTATACCCGCACAAACAAATGATGGTTTTTACCTTATTCAGTCAGGGGAAGACCTTGCTTGGTTTGCAGCACAGGTTAATGGCGATGCCGGTAATGCAACTATGAAAGCGCGTCTGATGAATGACATTTATCTTAATGATGTAGAGAATATGGAAAATCCCAAAAGCTGGACTCCTATCGGTGACTATGGAAATACCGGCAGAGTTTTCAGTGGTATTCTTGACGGCAGAGGTTTCACTATCTACGGATTGTATATTTCTAACTTAAGCAGTTATCAGGGCTTGCTTGGCTATGTTGAAAATGGTCAGGTAAAAAATCTTAATATCAGCAATGCAAACATTTCTGCCGGGAAATATGTAGGTGCAGTCTGCGGATATGCTTGTGACGGAAGTTCAATCACTCAGGTTGTAGTTGATGAAAAGAGTAAGATTTCCGGCGTTGAGGACGTGGGCGGTATTTCCGGTTATCTCAATAAAAAAAGCAACATTTCTTTCTGCGGTTTTTCCGGTGAAATTGAATCGACAGGTTATCGTACAGGCGGTATCGTGGGTTGTTCTTTTGACGGCAGCACAGTTTCTCAGTCTTACAATATGGGTTCAGTATCATCAACAAGCAAATATGTAGGTGGTATTGTTGGTACAAACTCTGCAAGTATTGTTATCAGTTGCTATAACAGAGGTAAAATTTCAGGTGATTTGCGTGTAGGCGGTATTGTAGGTAACAATGTTGGTGATATCGCATCCTGCTATAATGCATCGGAAGTTGCTTCGATTTCTGACCCTCCGGGGCTTACAGGTGCTATTGCGGCTTTCTACTACCTTTCAGATATTACTGAATGTTATTACGATTCAGACCTTTTCACAGGCAAGGAAGATAATGGTATTCCTATGCCTTCAGATGAAATGAAGAGACATAGCTTTGTTGCTATTATGAACAGCTCTGCGGGTAATTTCTATTATGACTATCTGAATAAGAATAAAGGTTATCCGATTATGTCATGGCAAGCTGACCAGAATCTTTGGGACGGAACAGTTCTTCAGCCGAAAATATCAAATGACGGAAAATATTATCTTATCAATAATGCACGTGAGCTTGCATGGTTTGCAGGGCTTGTAAACGGTACACTTGAAGGTGTTGCACAGAATACATCTGCTAATGCAATGCTTCTTAACAGTATTGTTCTGAATATAGGTACACTTGGCAGTGAATCAAATATATGGACTCCTATCGGTTCAGAATTCAATGAGTACACAGGTGAATTTGCAGGTAACGGATTCAGCGTCCGCGGTATGTATATTCCTGAGGGCGATGGCGTAGGTCTTTTCGGTGCTATAGGTACAAATGCCCAGATAACAGACCTTACTATTACCGAATCATACATAAATGGTGGCGATGCTGTTGCTCCCGTTGTTGGTATAAACTATGGTAGAATTCATGGTGTTAAGGTTATTTATACAACTGTAAACGGTGTTAATCATGTTGGTGGTGTAGTTGGTGAAAATGGTAACGACGGCATAATTGTTGAAACATCAAGTATTTACTCTGACGTAACAGGTGAGGAACGTGTTGGTGGTATTGTCGGTTATGTAATGCTGGGTTCAAATATCAGTACTTGTTGTTCAAATAACACTGTTACAGGTAAGACATCAGTCGGCGGTATCGTAGGTGAAACTGAAGGTGGTATTCCCGGTGATACAGTCGGTAGTATTTCATGTTCTTTCAATGCAGGTTCAGTCACTGCTACAGAATCATATGCCGGAGGTATAGCAGGCAGAATCAGCGGTGGCGCAACTGTTTCAAACTGTTATAATACAGGTACTGTTTCTGCAGAATCAAAAGCAGGTGGCATTGCAGGTCAGCTTATGCAGCAAAGTAATATCAACTGTACATATTCAATCGGCAATGTTGTAGGAACTGATGAAAGCTCCGACGATATCAATGCGATTGTTGGTGTACTTACAAACGGTACAATTGAAAATTCCTATTTTGATAAAGAAAGATATGCAGTTGACGACAGCCATGCAACAGGTCTCAGAACAACACAGATGACCGGTTCAAATGCTATGAGCAGTCTTGCAGGATTTTCTCATGATTTCTGGGATCCTACTCCTGATACAGAATTTTTTGTAAACTATCCTCAGCTTGTTACTTTTGTTTCATCTGCTGACTATGATTTGTATGATATTTCTGTTGAGAGTGTTGAATACCTTAAAAAGGGTCTTATATGTAAAGTTATCAGCACTAATGAAACATCATATTATAAAACTCTTTCAGAGGCCTCGGCAAAAATCGGTACCGGTACAGGTATAATTGAAATTACGGATGACCTGAACATAGGTTCAGAGGTTATAGTTACAGGTAATGTAACTATTATTCCTACTGATGATACAATTACAGTCACAAGAGTTCAGCATTATTTTGATCAGGTATTTACAGTTAAAAATGGCGGTGTTCTTAATTTCGGTGCTGATGACGCAACTTACGAGACACTTGTTATTGATGGTAATAATGTTACTGATATTACAAACACTGAGTTTGCAAGCTCACTTATCACTGTTGAAAAAGGCGGTACATTTAACTGTTATGATGTATTTACAACAGATAATACAGCACTTAATGGTGGTTTTGTTTATAACCAGGGTGAAGTTAATTTCTATGGCGGTAGTGTAACTGACGGTACTGCTATTCAGGCAGGTGGTGTTATTTACAACAAGGGCGATGTAAACATATACGCTATTGAAATGGCTAACAACAGCGCAAAACTTGCAGGCGGTGCAATATTTAATGCCGGTGGTGAAGTTAACATTGAAACCGGTGCTGATATTCATAACAATACATCAGGTGAAGGTGGCGCAATGTATGTAGGCGGCGGCACTGTTAACCTGCGTGGCGGCTCAATTTATCTTAACTCCGCTTCATACGGCGGTGCAATTTCAATCGCCCAGAACGGTAAAGTAATGTTATATGATGGTTCAGTTTATAACAATACAGCAACTGTAAGCGGTAACGGTGTTTATAATGAAGGCACACTTAATTTCTATGCAGGCGGTTATATCGATGCATCAAATGATGTTTTCCTGCCTACAGGCGAAAAAATTACAATGATGGCAAAATCAGTTTATTCATCACCCATTGTTACTGTTACTCCTGAAACTTATTACGAAGGTGCACAGATTGCAGAAGGTAAATTTACTGCTATGAATGCCGGCCTTTGTGCTATTACTCCTGAAGGCGAAATTCAGTGGCATATGAATTCAAGCGGTAGGCTTGCAAATGAAATTAAATATGTGCTTAAAGCAAGTTTCTTCGAGTCTGATGAGGTTCCGTATACATCTATAGAAGAAGCAATGGCAGACATAGGTGATAAACCCGCTATTATTGAAGTCATTGATGATATTACATTGAAAGAAACAGTTATCATAAAGAGCGATATTACATTTGTATCAGACGGAGCTCCGCATACAATTTCTGTTTCTGAAGGTTTTGAAGGACCGATGTTTAAAGTTGTTGAAGGTGCAGTTCTTTCTTTCGGTAACCATGCAGATGTATTTGACACTGATGTGATTTATATCAATGGTACAAATGTAACTGCAGACACTTTGGTTGATGTTCAGGATGGCACAGTCAAAATTTATTCAGGTACTGTGATTTTCGGTGCTGATAATATAGAAAGTGCAATTAAATCAGCAGACACAATCGAGATGTACGGCGGTAAAGTTACAGAAAATACAACAACAAAGGGCGCAATTTACGTTGCTGACGGTGTATTCAATTTCTTTGATGGTACAATCTTTGATAATACAAAGGTAGCTGTTTATTCAAACGGCACTTTCAACATCTATGATGGTGCAGGTGTTGATGAATCAAACATTGTTTATCTTACCGACGGCAAAATAATCAATGTTCAGGAACCTGACCCTGTTTACGATGAAGAAGGTAATGAGGTTGTTCAGGAATATATAATACCTGAAAAGATTGCCACGATTGATTTTGAAAGGTATTATGTT
Source organism: Clostridia bacterium (assembly GCA_017935325.1). Taxonomy (GTDB): domain Bacteria; phylum Bacillota; class Clostridia; order Oscillospirales; family Acutalibacteraceae; genus SIG575. The sequence goes on along the minus strand of JAGBHV010000073.1, from coordinate 2,392 downwards.
GATACACCAATAATATCGACAAAAGATGATATAAGCAAATATTCAGGTAAATTCAGTGTCGTAGACCCGGTATACTACGTTGACGAAAATGGTGTTCTCCGCGCTGATTATCATGAACTTAAAGATAATGCAACTATAAAACTCGGTCAGGATTATATATATAATCTCTCAATCAATTCTTATACTGTGAAGAGCCTTTGCTTGCAGTTGAAAAATACAAATGCTGCAGTATACAATAAAGATTCAGCTGTAAAAACAGAGGAAGAAAAGATTGGCACAGGTGATAGAGTTGTATTGCTCGATTCGAGCGGAACGGTATACAGAGAGTTGTCTGTTATAATTTACGGCGATGTGGATTGCGACGGCGATGTAAATGCAAACGATTCATTTATCACTAAAATGTATATTTACGGTTGGTATAAACCCGAACAGTTCTCATCGGCACAGCTCGAGGCAATGGACGTAAACCATGACGGATCAGTTGATGAAAACGATGCATTGATTATGGAAGATATAGGCATCGGCGTTGGTGGAATTGACCAGAGTTATTCTGATTGAATTCAGCTCCCTTGATTTTCAAGGGAGCTTTTTCGTTAAAAATATTGCAAAAGGTGTATATTTTATGTTATAGTAGAAATAACGAATGGGGGAATAAAGAATGAAAATCAGATTTTCTCGCGTAATATCATTGATGCTGGCAGTATTTATGTTATTTGGTGTAAATATTTCGTCATCGGCAACACAAATTAAAGCACAAAAACCTGCAGGTAAGGTTGAAAGCGTTGAAATTGAAGATATGACAGTAAGATATAGAGGTAAGCAGGGAGTCAACGTAACGGTCCGCACAAATGACAAAAACCTCGGTTTCAGAGTTGAATATTTTTCATCAGATGAAAGCATTTTCACAGTTGACGAGGAAGGCTATGTAATAGCAGGTGAAAGGGGAATTGCTGAAATTACTGTAAAGGTAACAGATGATAACGGTAACACTGTAACCGATACTGCGGAAATCGAAGTGAAATTCAGCTCCCGTCAATGGATAATCTATATTTTGTTCTTTGGCTGGATTTGGTATTGAGTTTTCGGATACCTTCTTTAAGGTATCCTTTTTTATCAATTTTTATACATTTTCTTGATTTCGATAACACTAGATATTGTGTCTTGCGTTTTTCTATCCCATAAATATTCTTTTTCATACTACATATTGTGGTATGGAAAATTTTGCCGTAAAATGTCTGAAAAGCTTGATGCTATGCGGTTTGTAAGCCCTTTTATCAGCTTTTCGGACTTGTATATTTATTCAAACAGTATACCACATTTAGAAAAATTTATTAAAAACACCACAATATATTGTGAAAAAGTGTTGACAAGAAGGATATCTTGTGCTACAATATAGCCCGTAGCCACTAAAAAAAGAAGAAAATATATAATAACGGAGGAAGAAATATGTATCGTGTACAGAAAAGAGACGGAAAAATAGTAGATTTTGATATCATTAAAATTGCGACTGCCATCAAGCAGGCTTTCGAATCATGTGAAAAAGATTATAATGACAGCGTAATTGATTTCCTTGCACTCAAAGTTACTGCAGACTTTGAACCCAAAATCGAGGATTCACTTATCACAGTTGAAAATATTCAGGACAGCGTTGAATCAGTTCTTGTTCAGGCGGGTTATGCTGATGTTTCAAAGTCATACATTCTTTACAGAAAACAGCGTGAAAAGCTTCGTAATATCAAAGGAACACTCCTTGACTATAAAGACCTTGTTGATAACTATGTTAATATCAATGACTGGCGAGTTAAAGAAAACTCAACTGTAACATATTCTGTCGGTGGTCTTATTCTTTCAAACTCAGGTGCGATCACTGCTAACTACTGGCTTTCAGAAATCTATGACCGTGAGATTGCAGACGCTCACAGAAATGCTGACATTCATCTTCACGACCTTTCTATGCTTACAGGTTACTGTGCAGGTTGGTCTCTCAAACAGCTCATTAAAGAAGGTCTTGGTGGCGTAACAGGTAAAATTACATCTGCTCCTGCAAAACATCTTGCAACACTTTGCAATCAGATGGTAAACTTCCTCGGTATCATGCAGAATGAATGGGCAGGCGCACAGGCTTTCTCATCATTTGACACATATCTTGCTCCCTTTGTAAAGGCTGATAACTTGTCATATGAGCAGGTTAAAAAATGCATCGAATCATTCATTTACGGCGTAAATACTCCTTCTCGTTGGGGTACTCAGGCTCCGTTCTCAAACATCACTCTTGACTGGACTGTTCCCAACGACCTTGCAGAGCTTAACGCTATCGTTGGCGGCAAAGAACAGGACTTCAAGTACAAAGACTGTAAGAAAGAAATGGATATGGTCAACAAGGCATTCATCG
>JAGBHV010000072.1 GCA_017935325.1 Clostridia bacterium | reverse complement strand
TCCTTGTATTATTACCAAAAGCCTCGCAAGGCGACAGCCTTGCTGCATTTTTGGCTTCAATCCAAGAAATTTTGCTTTTCTACGAAACTGCGAAGCACTTTAAAATGCGAAATTGCGTGTGCAAGAAAAGGCAAAAACCACTGATAACGCTGTCGCGTATCGGTGGTTTTTAACGCATTATTGTGCCGTAAGTTCACATTTTAAAAAAAACTTCCTTGTAAGAGCTCGGCGTTATTCCGTCTCGTTTTTATTCCGTCCCGTTATCTTTTTGTGCCCGACAAATAATTTCCGTTATTACAGCGCCGAGAAAAGTAAGCCCCGTGTACTGCCGTGAAAGCACGGCGAAATCTCTTGAATAACTCATGTAAATGTAGTAATTTCCTGTTTTGCCTGCTGTAATTGCCGTAACAGCGCAGGCTACTATGGCGGCAAGTGTAAGTATACTGCCGATTATCAGAATCATTTTAGTGTATTTGTTTAATTTCATTATCAATACCTCATTTCAGAATAATTATACATTTTTTCTGAAAAATGAGCAATGAAAAATAATGTCAGAGGAGTAATAAAATGGCTGTCGGAGCATCAAGTGCGTGTTTTTATCCGCTTGAAACAAAGGAATCTCTTATTGAAATCGGAAAACTCGGCATACATATGTCGGAAATCTTTTTTAATGCCGATTCAGAGTTGAAAAAAGAATATCTTAATGAGCTTAAAAGTATTCAGTCGTTTTATGAAATTAAAACTGACTCTGTCCATCCCTTTACTTCAGCGTGTGAATCGTTCTTTTTCTTTTCAAGGTATAAGAAAAGGTTTTATGAAATGGCAGAGTATTATAAAAAGTTTTATGAAGCAGCAAATGAAATCGGTGCAAAATATCTTGTAATTCACGGTGCTAAATTTCCTTGCGAGGTAAGTGATGAAGAATATTTTGAAAGGTTTGCATATCTGATTGAAGACGGTAAAAAACAAGGCGTAGATGTAATTCAGGAAAATGTTTTTTCGTCCTGTGCAGGCAATCCTGAATTTTTAAAACGCATGAAATCGTATCTGGGTGATAATTTCAAATTTAATTTTGATGTAAAGCAGATGCGCAAATGTAATTTCGTGTATGATGATTTTGTGCCGTTTTTCAAATCATCAATTGTAAACATTCATGTCAGCGACCATAATAAAACCGAAACATGTCTGCCGCCGTCAAAAGGTGATTTTGATTTCAGACGTTTGTTTAAGGATATGAAAGAAGCAGGTTATGAAGGTAATTATATAATTGAGTTGTATCGGCAAAACTTTGAAAATCCGCAGGAAATCAGGGATTCTTACGATTATCTTGTGAAAAAATTGAATAGTGTTGAAAAAACTTGACAAATGTGATATAATGTTAAAAATTGTTTATTGGAAGTGATTTTTGTGAAATGTCCTTTCTGCAGTTACGAAGAAAGCAAGGTTATTGACTCAAGACCTGCTGATGACGGTGAAAGAATCCGTCGCCGCCGTGAATGTATCAAATGCGGCAAACGTTTTACTACTTATGAAATTATTGAAAGTGTGCCGATAGTTGTTGTGAAAAAAGATAAGTCACGTCAGGTTTTTGACAGACAGAAGCTTTTCAACGGCATGATTAAGGCTTGCGAAAAACGTCCTGTAACAACAGATGATATTGACAAAGCTGTAAACGATATCGAGCTTCAGCTTCAGAACTCTCTTGACAGAGAAGTTACTTCAATTCAGATAGGCGAGCTCGCAATGGAAAAGCTTAAAGCTATTGACGATGTAGCTTACGTTCGTTTTGCATCAGTTTACAGACAGTTCCGTGATATAAACACATTTATGCAGGAACTCAACAAACTTCTTGAAAAAGAAACCAATAAATAAATTATATAATACAGAGTAAAAATATCAGCGTTAAGTACCTTGCGGACGGGGAGTTGCCGTGAGGGCGAAGGGTTTTTCCGCGGTTGATATTTTGCATCCCGCTGTAGAATAATAAAGACCAACCTCCTTATTATTTCAGCGAGTTGTAAGGAGGTCTTTTTATGCAAAAAAATGAAAAACAAAGCTTTAATTCTTTGGTTATGGTAGCAACCCTGGCAATGCTTATTGCTTTGGAAATTGTTCTGTCCCGTCTTGTGCCCGTCATCAACAGCCAGCAGCTTAAAATCAGTTTTGCATTTCTGCCTGTTGCAATTGCATCTTATCTTTACGGAATAAAAGGCGGTGCGGCAGTCGGCGGCATCAGCGATGTTTTAGGGGCTGTTTTGTTTCCTGTCGGTGATTTCTTCCCGGGATTTACCCTCACTGCAATTTTGCAGGGTGTAGTTTTCGGCTTTTTTCTCGGCAAAAAGTCTGACGGAAAATTCAATGCTTTCCTGCGTGCGTTTATTCCCGTGATGATAACGCAGATTTGCGGAAGTCTGCTGCTTAATACTTTCTGGATTTCGTATATGTACCATTCGCCGTTTATCGGTGTGCTTGTGCCGAGAATCATGCAGACAGTTGCAATGATAGCAGTTGAAAGTGCAGTAATACCGTTGTTTTGCCAATCTTTTTCAAAAATCAGGTCAATTAAAATGTTAAGAAACTGAAAAAAACTATTCACAAGTTAAAATATTAGTGGTATAATAAAAGCAGAACAATATGTTCTGCTTTTATTTTATCAGAAATGGTCGTGAAATATATGAGAATAAAAAGAATTGCAGCTCTCATTTCAGCAACTATACTTATAGTTTCTGCATTATCTGCATGCTCCGTATCAGGCGGGGTAGAATTAGAAACTGAATTTAAAACCGAGGAAGCAACCGGAAAGCAAAGCGCAACTGCTGAAACTTCAGTAACAGAAGGTAAAAAATTTGTTGTGAGTACAAGTGATGGTTCGCCCCTTAATCTTCGTAAAGGTGCAGGTATTGAATTTGATATAATCACAACAATTGAAGACGGACATACCGTTATGATTTTTGAACAGCAAGGCTCATGGGCAAAGGTCAATTACGGCAATTACACAGGTTGGGTGAATATGGATTATCTCAAAGAAGAGACAAATACATCAACCAAGACTGAAACAACCACTTCCTCTTCTTCGTCATCACCGTCTTCTTCGTCAACTTCTTCAACGGCTTTATCATCGCCTGAAAAAGAAAAGACGACAAAATCAGGTTACAAGTATTCCTATGCAGGTTTTAATCCTCAAACAATTACGGTTAATGAAGATAAATGGAATCTGACTTTACTCAACCGATATTATTGCCTTCCTGAAGGATATGTGCCTAAGCTTGCTGAGGCAGTCAGAGGTTCAGGAGTTTATCTTGATTACAGGGTAGCACCCTATTATCAGAAAATGTATGATGCTGCCAAAGCAGACGGAATTACTTTGTCTCCTAACTCAGGCTACAGAAGCTACCAGACACAGAAAACCAACTTTGAGAACAGAATTAATTCCTATATTTCCAGCGGTTATGATAAAGTAACTGCAACGCAGAATGCATCAAGAATTATTCTGCTTCCCGGTACGAGCGAACATAACGCAGGCCTTGCAATGGATATAGGCTGGGTAACACAGGATTTTGAAAAGTCATCAGCATTTGCATGGCTTTGCGAGCATGCGCAGGATTACGGCTTTATTCTCCGTTATCCGAAATCGGAAGCAAAGCAGGCAATTACAAAAATTGTTTACGAGCCATGGCACTGGAGATATGTTGGCGTAGAAGCGGCGAAAGCGATGAAAGCATCAGGTCAGGTGCTTGAAGAATATCTCGGAAAAGCATAAATATTACCCCTCGCAAGTGCGAGGGGTTGTTCTTTTAATCTCTGTTCTTTTTCCAGATAAATGAGGCGGTCAATGATACTGCCGCTGCAATAACACCGAGTGCAATCCAGAAAATGAAAAGTGTATTCCAATTTCCCGTATTATCGAGGATTTTGCCTGCAACAAGGTTTGTGGCGGCACAGCCCATGTACGCCGTAGCATTAAGAATTCCGCCGACGGTGCTGACAATGCCGTGCTTTGAAAAATGAAGCGGAACAATGGTAATAAGCATAACGTTAATTGCAAACATACAGTTTGTAACGCCTGCCATGCATATAAGCGAAAGAATCGCACTCTTGCCGGCAAAAACGCGCAACAGAAGCAAAAACGCAACAGCAATCAGAAAGAATACAACCGATGTTTTCAGTTCATTATTGATTTTTTTGTTAATGCGTTTTGCAATAAATGCGCCTGTTACGTTTACAATCGGCAGAACCATTGTAAGAGCAAGTGAAAACGTTGTTGATGAATTAAACTGTGATGAGAAAAATTCGGGAGTCCATTGTGTTACGCTGTCTTTGAGTGTGCCTTGCACCATAATGGGGATAAGCATCAGCACAACACCGCTTGTCAGGCAGATTTTTAAAATTTTTAATGCACCGACTGAGCTTTGCGGTGTATCATTTTTTGCTTTTTCCTGCTTTTTAAGCTTCAGTTTTGCTGTTCCGACAAACCATATAATTGCGGAAATTCCCACAACTGAACCGCAGACGAGAAAAACATAATTCCATTCAAGGAAAAGGAGAGTAACGAGGCTCAATGCATAGCTTAAAACTGTTCCTATAGGAACGGTTGTTGACATGTTGATACCGAATTTATCCCGCGATACAGGGTCATATTCAACAGATGCAATTTTTAATATGGGAGTCCACACAAGTGACTGCACAATTCCGTTGAACGCCCATAAAACAAGAATCGACTCAAAAGAGTGGAAAAAGAAAATAAGAATATTGCAGACGGATGATATAAGAACACCTGAAAAGACCATGATTCTTGTGTTCAGCTTATCTCCGATAATTCCGCTGAAAAGCTGACCTACGCCGTAACAGACAAAGAAAACTGAAGAAATTGTTGCAATACGGCTTTCGCTCATAATATTCAGCGATGTCAATTCAGGAATTATTGCAGAGAAATTCAGCCTGCATATATATGTAGATGTGTACGCAATCCAACACAGAAGAAATAAGCTTCCGTCGCGTTTGTTGTTGTAACCAAAAATAGATTTTTTCATTGTTTACCCGCTGACTCTGATTAAAAATTTGTCTTCAAATCCGTTCCATTTAACTGTAACAAAAGTTTCACCCGCTGATTCAGGTACAATTTTCAGACCATTGAATGAAACGATGCTTTCATCATAATCTGCAAATGTTACGCCTGATTTAAGGTTCTTATAATTGAAATCAACGTCGACTTTTGCAACATGTACTTTTGTTTTCGTGTCATACATTGAAATGCTGTATTCCTGCTTATCAGTTGTAATGCCGATATAATTTACATACCATGTTTTTTCTTTGGGAACTATTTCAGTTTTCAGGTTTTCTTTTTCAAGCTCTGAATAATCGGGCTCATCAATGAGTGAAAGCTGAACCTTATTCATTCTTGTTGACCAGTATGCCCATATGTCACCGTAAGCATAAGCAAGATAAACGCCGTCATCAAGTCTTATGTGACCGTCAGGTCTCGATGAAATGCCGGAATTGTGGCAGCAATGGCTGATGTTTTCTTTTACAACGCATGATTCTCTGAAAGTAATGCCGTCATCTGAAACGAAGCATCCGATGAAGCTGTTTGTTGTAAATCTTTCAATAGTGTTGATGGCTACAAATTTTCCGTAGTCTTCAATGTATTTTACATCTGCCGAGTCAGCTGACATATAATTTTTATAGTCAATTGCGACACCCTTATATTCCATTGATGCAGGCCAGTTTTCGTCAGTTGCATCTGCAACGGCAACGCGTGTCTGGTTGATTCCGGCGTCTTTCCATGTGTAGTAAATGTAAAGTTTATCACCCTTTATCACAAAAGAAGGTTCGCCTGCGCCGAAAGCTGAAACGTCGCCTGTATAATCAACAATCGGTGCGGGTCTTCCGCCCCAGCCCGAACCGTTCCATTTTTCATAAGGCCCGTCAGGTGTTTTGCTTCGTGCTACAAAAACATTGTTGTCAACGCCTGCTTCGTTTGTGGTTGAAGTGTATCCGATATAATAATAATCACCTGATTTTACAACACCCGGGTCACAGCATGAATAAAAGTCAGGTGAATCAGGTGTGGGCTTCAAAACAGCTTTTTCGTCTGTCCATGTTTTTCCTCCGTCAGGGGAATGGCGGTACATAATCCAGTCCCATTCGCCCATACAACCGGGAGCCGCAAAGAAAGCATCAATACTGCCGTCGGCATTTGTAAGAATTGTCGGCCCGTATCTGTAACCGAAGCTTTCGTTTTCTGACGGGGCATAAATATCTGTACCTTCGTCAACAGCGTGGATTTTTATAAACTTTGAACTGTCAGGTGTGATATTGAGTTCTTCATCTGAAAAAGCTCTGTCTTCAAGTGGTGTATATTCTGCCACCGGTGCCTGAAGAATACCGAGCGCCAATAAAATAGCTGCAAAAAATCTTATTATTTCAATCATTTTTTACACCTCACAAAATATTATTGTGATAATTTTTCTTCGGCAGAAGAGGTTATAATACCTTCAAAGCCGTCTTTTTTTAAGGATAAAAGTCCTTCAATCGTTGTGCCGCCGGGAGAACAGACTCTGTCGGCAAGCTCAATGGGATGAATACCGCTTTGTTTTATCAGTTCGGCACTGCCGAGAACAGTCTGGGCAGAAATCATGTCAGCTTCGTCGCCGAGTCCCAGCTCCTTGCCTGCACAGGCAAGTGCATTTACGAATTCTGCCGTCAGTTCTTCCGTGGCAGATTTCAGTTTATCTTTAATATCCATTTGTCTGTACCTCTTTTACAGTTTTATGCTTTCGGCATATTTTACCGATTCCATTGCATCTTTTGCGTATTTATCTGCACCGATAGATTGCGCGTATTCCTCTGTCAATACTGCACCGCCTACCATTGTTCTGCAATGGGGGAGTTCTTTATTCAATAATCTGATTGTTTCTTTCATAGCAGGCACAGTCGTTGTCATTAACGCACTTAAGCCTACCAGACTGACATTCTCTTTTTTCGCGGTTTCCACTATTAATTCGGGTTCAACATCTTTGCCGAGGTCTAAAACCTCATAGCTGTAATTTTCGAGCAGAACTTTTACAATGTTTTTGCCGATATCGTGAATGTCGCCTTTGACTGTTGCAAGAATTATTTTACCCTTTGATTTTTTACTTTCGCCCTGCATGTTTTTCTTTATTACATCAAATGCGCTTTTTGCTGCATTTGCACTCATAAGAAGCTGGGGGAGAAAAACTTTTTTCTTTTCAAAACCGTCGCCGACTGCATCAAGTGCCGGCACAATGAATTCATTTATTATATCAAGCGCGTTTTTCTCTTTGATAAGCTCTTCTGCTAAAGCGGCAGATTTTTCTTCAAGACCTTTTTCAATAGCAGTTTTAAGGTTTGTGATTTCCTGTACCGCAGTTTTTTGAGTTTCCGTATTCTGTGAAGCAAAGTCAATGTAATCTTCGCATCCGTTTTCGCAATCTGAAAGAGCAAGGAAGCTGTAATAGCTTTGCATCATTTTGTCAGAATACGGGTTTATAATTGCGCTCGATAAACCTTTCTGCATAGCCATTGTAAAGAAAGAAGAGTTGATGTTATCTCTTGCAGGCAGACCGAAAGAAATGTTTGATACACCGAGAATTGTGTTAAGCGAAAGCTCTTCCCTGATTCTCCTTACTGCTTCAAGAGTGGTTAAGGCAGATTTTCTGTCAGAAGAAATTGTAAGTGCCAATGGGTCAATTACAATGTCTTTTTTATCGATTCCGTATTTTTCAGCTGTGTCGCAAATTCTCTTTGCAATTTCTATTCTGCCGTCTGCAGTTTCGGGTATGCCGTTTTCATCAAGGGTCAGACCTACCACAACTCCGCCGTATTTTTTAACAAGCGGGAAAACCTTCTGCATTACTTCTTCTTTACCGTTTACAGAGTTTATCATAGGTTTTCCGTTGTAAATACGCATTGATTTTTCCATTGCGTCAGAATCTGAAGTGTCAATCTGCAGCGGTAAATCTATTACTGACTGAATTGCCCTGACGGCAGAACACATCATTTCTGTTTCGTCAATTTCAGGCAATCCCACATTTACATCAAGAATGTGGACGTTTCTGTCTTTTTGCCCCGTAGCTTCACCGAGTATGTAAGAAATATTATTGTCTTTTAATGCCTGCTTGAATTTCGGCTTGCCCGTAGGGTTTATTCTTTCGCCGATAAGAACAGGCTTTTCTCCGAAATAAACACTCTTTGCAAATGAAGTTACAACTGTATAGTTCTTTTTCTCAATCGGCAGGGGAGATGCAATGTTCTTAATCTCTGCAAGCTTTTTTATGAATTCAGGTGTTGTTCCGCAGCATCCTCCGATGCCGTGAACGCCCATTGAAACAAATTCTTCCTGTATTTCTGCAAATTCATCGGCTTTTACATCGAATACAGTTTTTCCGTTTTCTTCACGCGGTAAACCTGCATTCGGGCAGACGAAAACGGGCAGAGAAGAGTATTTGCAGAGCTCTTTCACAATCGGTTTCATCTGCTCAGGACCTAAACTGCAGTTTATTCCTATTGCGTCAACACGTAATCCTTCAAGAATTGCAACCATTGTTTTTGCATCTGTTCCGCTGAGCAATCTTTCAGAAGCATCGTATGCGTTTGAAACGAAAACGGGCAAATCTGAGTTTTCTTTCGCGGCAATAACTGCGGCTTTGGTTTCAAGCGAATCCGTCATAGTTTCAATAAGAATCAGGTCTGCGCCTGCTTTTGTACCGTAAATGACAACCTCACTGAAAATACTTACGGCATCTTCAAAATCAAGCTCGCCTGCAGGCTTCAGAAGTTTGCCGAGTGAACCGATATCAAGGGTCACAAAGCACTCTTTGCCCGATATTCTGACAGCTTCTTTGGCGTTGTTTATTGCTGCTGTGATAAGCTCCTCTGTTCTGTCAGGAAAATTAAGTCTGTTAACGCCGAATGTGTTGGCGTTTATTATGTCAGCACCTGCATCAATATAGCTTTTGTGAATGTCAACAATAACATCGCTGTGAGTTATGTTCCATTCTTCAGGATGTTCACCGGGTTTTAAACCTCTTTTCTGAAGCTCTGTGCCGAATGCACCGTCAAAAACTACTATTTCTTCTGTGATTTTTTCTTTTATGTTCATTTATAATCACTTTCCTATAATATCTGAAAGATTGTACTGTATTTTTTCTGCAACGTCAGGCTTGTTCATTGAATAAACGTGAATGAAATTAACTCCGTTTGCAATAAGGTCTATAATTTGTTCTGTTGCGTATGCAATACCTGCCTGCTTCATTGAATCAGGGTCAGAAGCAAATCTGTCAACTATATTTTTGAATTTTGACGGTAGATATGTACCTGAAAGTGAACAGATTCTTGCAATCTGATTTGCATTTGTAACGGGCATAATTCCTGCAACCACAGGCACGTTTACACCGGTTTCACGGAGCTTGAAAATATATTTGTATAAAATGTTATTATCGAAAAACATCTGTGTAGTCAGGAATTCACATCCTGCATCAACCTTGATTTTTAAGTTTTCAATATCTTTTAATAAAGTCTGACTTTCGGGATGACACTCAGGGTAACAAGCACCGCCTATGCAGAATTTGTCGCCGCAGAGATTTTTAATATCTGTAATTAATTCGGACGCATAGCGGTAATCCTCTGAATCGCAGTCTGTTCTGTCGCCGCGCAGAGCCATGATGTTTTCAATGCCGTGTTCTTCAAGAAGCTTTAATTGCTTGTGAACTTTTTCTTTCTTTGAAGAAACGCAGGTAAGATGAGCAAGAGTGGGAACACCGCAGGATTTCTGAATATTTTCTGCAATGCTTACCGTGTATTCGCTTGTGCCGCCGCCTGCACCGTAAGTAACACTCATAAAATCGGGCTTTAACTTTGCTATTTCCGCTGTTGCGGTTTCTACGCTTTTGTAGCTGTCGCTTGTTTTGGGCGGAAAAACTTCGAATGACAGAGTTGCTTTGTCTTTCGATAAAATTTCTGAGATTTTCATATGAATTCTTCTTTCAATATTTATATAAAGTAATGTTATCACAGGCGGTTTTAAAAGTCAAATGTTGACAAGAAAAAAATGATATGATAACATTGAACATATACTTTGCAGGAGATGAAAAAATGAGCAAAACAAATTTAAAATTCAACAACGGTACATTTAAAATTCTTCAGGTTTCTGATTTTCAGGACGGTCCGGTGCAGAAATATCTCACAATGGAGTATGTCCTTAAATGCGTTGAAGAATATAAACCTGACATAATTCTCATTACAGGTGACAATAAATATTCTACAACAGGCACAGAGCTTTTCAAGTTTATGGGTAAACATTTTATCACAAAAACATACGACAGCTTTATGCTTAAATTTGAAGAATCGGGAATTCCTGTTGCAATTACTTTCGGTAACCATGATATTGACGGAAAGCTTTCAAGACGTGAACAGTTTGAAATTTTCAAAAAATATTCTGTCTGTGTTTCCGAAGCAGGGGATGAAAAGCTTGACGGCTGTTGCAACTTCAATCTTCCCGTAATGTCATCAGACGGCAAAAAAGTTGCATTCAACATCTGGTGCTTTGATTCAAATGACGGGGTGCTTGATGATAAACTTGATTGGTACGTCAGAACATCGGACGAACTTAAAAATAAAAACGGCGGTCAGCCTGTTCCCTCAATGGTATTCCAGCATCATCCGCCTTTGCAGGCTATTCAGGCAGTTGAAGAAGCAGGCGATAATCTTAACGGCTTCTGCCATGAGGGAGTTTGCCCCGACCCTGAAGATAAAGGTAAACAGTTTGATGTAATGCTTGAACAGGGTGACGTTGTGGCAATGTTTTACGGCCATGACCATATTAACACTTATTGCGTACCTTATAAAGGTATTGACCTTGCTTGTTGCTCTACATCGGGCTTCGGTTATTACGGCGATTTTGATACAAGAGGTCTGCGTTATATTACAGTAAAAGAAGACGGTACATACGAAACAGAAATGGTTTATTATTATAAAAAATTCTGTAATGATGAAAAGAGTAAGGCAAGATTTACAATGTATTCAAATGAGCTTGATATGAATGTGAGAAAAAAAGCCGCAGATGAATATAAAGAATTCTGTAAAAAAGACGGTACATATTCAAAAGCCGTTGATAAAGAAATCAAAATAGCACTTGATTAAAAAGAAAGGTTGCGGAGATTATCTCTGCAACCTTTTTGTTATTTGTTTTCTTTCTGCATGTTTTCTTTTGCAACTGCAAGCATAAGCTTGATTCTGTTTTCCTGATTAACCTTTGTAGCACCGGGATCATAGTCAATCGGAACGATATTTGAATCAGGATAAAGCTCTCTGATTTTTCTTATCATACCTTTGCCTACAATGTGATTCGGCAGACATCCGAAAGGTTGTGCACAGACAATGTTTTTGTATCCGTGTTCAATAAGTTCCATCATTTCGGCAGTCAGCAGCCATCCTTCGCCCATATCGCATCCGTAGCTGATAGCCTGCGCTGCTAAAGCATGAACTTTTCTGAAAGGCATGGGTGCTGTGAATGTTCCGTCTTCGTTTATGACATCAATCATGATTTTTTCGATGCCGGTAAGGTAAACACGTACCTGTTCAAGAATAAATTCTTTTATTTTGTTTCCGCCGTAAAGCTTTATTTCTTCAAGCTTGTTGCCGATATAAAATGTTAAGAATCCGAGCAAGCCGGGCACATCTACCTCACATCCCTGTTCATGCAGGAAGTCTTCCAGGTTATTGTTTGCAAGGGATGAATATTTTACGTAAATTTCGCCGACGATTCCGACTTTGATTTTAGGCGTTTTCTCCATCGGTATTTCAGAGAAAGTGCGTACCATTTCTTTGAGGTTTTCCTGCATTTCTTTTTTAGTAAAACCTTTTGATTGTGTAAAGTCATCGCACAGCTTTTGCGTGTAGTGCTCACGCAGTTTTTCAGCATCACCTGCATTTATTTCATATGGTCTTACCTGATTTCTGAGTAACATCAGCATATCGCCGTAAACTACAGCTGCCATTGCTTTTCTGATAAGGGGAAGTGAAAGCTTGAAGCCTGAATTTTTTTCAAGCCCTGCTACGTTCAGCGAAATTACGGGTACTTGCGGGAAACCTGCTTTTGCAAGTGCTTTCCTCAGCAGGTGAAGATAGTTTGAAGCTCTGCATCCGCCGCCTGTCTGTGTTATCATTACAGCAACTTTGTTCACATCAAATTCACCGCTCTGAAGCGCATCGATAAACTGACCGATAACAAGCAAAGCAGGGTAGCACGTGTCATTATGGACGTATTTGAGACCCGCATCAACAACGGCTCTGCCTTCATTTTTCAGCAGAACAACTTTATGTCCGTCCTGCTCCAGAAGATTCTGAATGAAAGAAAAATGAACGTCAAGCATATTAGGGATAAGTATAGTGTATTCCTTGTCCATTTCTTCCGTATACTCAATTCTGTTGATTTTGTATTCCATTATTCCGCCTCCTGTTCAAGTGCAGCAAAAAGACTTCTTAATCTTATCTTTACTGCACCCAGGTTTGTGATTTCATCTATCTTAATCTGAGTATAAATTTTGTTTCCTGCTTCAAGAATTGCACGCACTTCGTCAGTAGTTATGGCGTCAACACCGCAACCGAAAGAAACTAACTGAATTAAATTAACGTTCTTGTGTTCAGCTGCATATTTTGCCGCAAGGTAAAGCCTTGAATGGTATGTCCATTGGTTGAGCACGTTTACTTCAAATTTGTCAACCTTTCTGCAAACTGCATCTTCTGTTACGATTACTGCACCGAATGATGATACAAGCGTGTCAATACCGTGGCAGATTTCAGGGTCAATATGGTAAGGTCTTCCGCAAAGAATAATTACAGGCTTGTTTTCTTTTTCTGCATATTCAAGCAGTCTTGAACCCTCTTTTTCGATTCTTGCAAGGTAACTGTAATATTCGTCATAAGCGCAGTCGAGAGCGTTTTTGATTTCTGATTTTGTAAATTTTCCGAAATTATCGCACATCATTTTATGCACTCTCGGTGTCAGATCTTTTCTTCTGTGAATGCCGAGATAATTGTAGATGAATTTTGTGTCTTTAAGTCCGGGTGTGTTTGCCTGAATAACCTCAGGGTAGAATGCTACAACCGGGCAGTTATAGTGGTTGTTGCTCTTCTCTTCGTCAAAATTATATCCCAGACACGGATAGAATATTGCATCAAGGTTTTCCTGCAATAAAGCTTCAATATGTCCGTGAATAAGCTTTGCAGGGTAGCATACGGTGTCAGAGGGGATTGTGTGCTGACCGCTTCTGTAAAGCTTATGGGTTGATTTCGGTGACGTTACAACTTCAAAACCGAGCTTTGTGAAGAATGTATGCCAGAAAGGCAACATTTCATACATGTTAAGACCCATGGGAATGCCGATTCTGCCTCTTACGGAATTTGTACTTTTGTAATTTTCAAGAAGATTTCTCTTGAAAGAAAACATGTTAAGGCTTTCATCCGCAGCCTTTGAGTTGGTAATAGGCTTTTCGCATCTGTTACCGCTGATATATTTCTTGTTGTTTGAAAATTCATTTATTGTTAATTTGCAGTTGTTTGAGCAGCCTTTGCATGTAATTGCATGTGCTTTATGCTCAAAAGTGCTAAGCTTATCGGGAGTAATAATTTCCGATGGCTTTGTGCATCTGCTTTTAGCATAAAGCGCTGCACCGTAAGCACCCATAAGACCTGAAATAGAAGGACGTATAACGTTTCTTGAAATTTCTTTTTCAAATGCACGTAAAACGGCATCGTTATGGAATGTACCGCCCTGAACAACAATGTTCTGACCTAAATCATCTGCACCTGAAGCACGGATAACTTTGTAAATTGCGTTTTTAACAACACTTGAAGAAAGACCTGCAGAAATATTTTCAATTGTTGCGCCGTCTTTCTGTGCCTGCTTGACGGATGAATTCATAAATACAGTACATCTTGAACCTAAATCAACAGGCTTGTCTGCAAAAAGACCCAGCTTTGCAAACTCTTCAATAGAGTAGCCGAGAGCACCTGCAAAGGTCTGCAGGAAAGAGCCGCAACCCGAGGAGCAGGCTTCGTTGAGGAAAATGTTATCGATAACACCGTTTCTGATTTTAAAGCATTTGATGTCCTGACCGCCGATGTCAATAATAAAATCAACATCATTACAGAAGTTTTTCGCTGCAATAAAATGCGCCATTGTTTCGACTATTCCGAAGTCAATACCGAAAGCGTTTTTGATTATTTCTTCACCATATCCCGTAACGGCGCTTGATTTTATTTTTGTGTCGGGATAGTTTTTGTAAAAACTTTCAAGGAAGTTTCTGATGTGTAAAACGGGGTTACCGTGGTTAGGCATATATTGTGATGTAAGAACAGCACCGTCTTTATCAATTGCTACTGCCTTGATTGTTGTTGAGCCTGCATCAATTCCGAGATAAATTTCATCTGCCGAATCTGTTTCTTTAACAGAATTGCGGGCATGTCTGTTTTTGAAATCTTCGTATTCTTTTTCGTTTTCAAAAAGAGGGTCAGAAGATTTGTATTCAGCTTCCGATTCTGCATTTTCAAGCTTTTCTATTAATTCATCAATGCTCGTTTTTTCTCCGTCAGACAGAAGAGCAGTACCCATTGCAACATAGAAAAGAGAATTGTCAGGGGCAATGCCTGTTGTTTTCAGAGATTTGTCAAAGCTTTCTCTCAGCTGTGAAAAGAAGGTGAGCGGACCGCCCAGATAAACAATTTTGCCTTTGATTTCTCTGCCTTGCGCAAGTCCTGCAATCGTCTGGTTTACAACAGCTGCAAAAATGCTTGCGGCAACGTCTGACTTCTTTGCACCCTGATTGAGAAGCGGTTGTATATCAGATTTGGCAAAAACACCGCAACGCGAAGCTACTGTATAAATTTTTTCAGCTTTCTTTGCAAGGTCATTGAGCTTCAGCGCATCAACCGAAAGAAGTGAAGCCATCTGGTCAATGAATGCACCTGTGCCTCCCGCACAAGAGCCGTTCATTCTTACCTCGAGTGTTCCGTCAAGAAAAATGATTTTCGCATCTTCACCGCCGAGTTCTATTACAACGTCAGTGCCGGGAATAAAGCGGTCAACTGCAGTTTTTGTTGCGTAAACTTCCTGTATAAAGTCAATGCCTGCATTCTGCGCAATACCCATACCTGCCGAGCCTGAAATTGCAAGATTCATTTTTCTGCCGGGAAATTTATCTTTAATTCTTTTCAACATATCTACTGCTTTTTCACGAATCATTGAAAAGTGACGTTCATATTCGTTGTAAAGCAGATTTTCATTTTCATCAAAAACAACGCATTTCAACGTTGTTGAGCCTATATCAAGACCGATTCTCATTTTTTACCACCACATTTTTATAAATCTGTATAAATATCCTGATTATTATCTCACTGTAATGTTAACAATTTGTAAACAAACCATTGTAATAAAACTAAAAATTATTATACGGATTTAAAATATTGTATAAATAATTTTATAATTTTTAGTAATTTAGCATAATTAAAAAACTGTTCGTATTTTATTAAGAATTATTGTTTGACTTTTTTACCAATAGGTGGTAACATATAATTGATAAAATTTGTGCTATATAGAGAAAGGCAGGGATAAAATGAATATAGCAGATTTTGCGGCAAGTGCCGTTAAAAAAATTGCCGATAATCACGGTAAGAAATTAAATAAAAAAATGACTGCACCCGAAATTCCTCAGGCAGAGGCAGAGCGTCTCAGCGGTGAAGTTTTCAACGCAGGTTTTGCAATGAAGGAAGTAATGCCTGAAAGCGTTACTGCAAAAAAATTCTGGCTTGCAGGCTACAGAACGGGCAACCTTATCACAGGCGTGCTTGACCCGCTTACGGTAAGAGCAATGTGGGTTGGCTGCGGTGACGGCGGTATTATTCTTGTAAGTGCAGATTTAATCGGTCTTACAGGCTACGAAGTTAAGCTTGTACGTGACAGGCTTGCTGATTTTTCAAAAAAAGTCAATTGTAAGCTTATAAGTGTAAGCTGTACCCACACTCACGCAAGTATTGACACGGTAGGTTATTGGGGCAAGCTTCCCGCAACAGGTAAGAACAAAGAATATATGGAAATGGTAATTTCCTCTATTGCCGAAGTTTGCGTAAAAGCTTATGAAAACAGAAAAGAAGGCAAGCTTTACAACGGTTCAATCCATGTGCCTGAAGCAATCAGCGACGGCAGAATGCCTTACAATAAAGTTAACGATAAATTGTCAAGACTTCGCTTTGTACCTGCTGACGGCAGCGAAGAAACATGGTTCCTGAATTATAGCGCTCATCCCAACACAATGGGCGGTGATTGCTCACAGGTAAGTGCTGACTATCCTTATTTCCTGAGAGAAGCAATCAACAGAGAAAAGAAGACCAACGTTCTTTTTGCTGTCGGTGCTATTGCATCTGTAAATATCGCAGACCTTGACGAAGACAGACGTGAAAGAACAAGAAAGGGCGGCGAAATTCTCGCAAAAGCAGCCCTTTCAATAGATAATGATGAAGAACTTACAACTGACATTACAGTTGTTCATCAGCCTTACTATGCACCTATTGCAAACGGTGTGTTGTCACTTATGGCAATTATCAAGGTTTGCAGTGCACTTAAATATCCTTCAAAAACAAGTGAAACAGGTCTTGCCCTTCTTACTGAAATGAACTACATACAGATCGGTTCAAAGAAGATTCTTACTATCCCCGGTGAAGCATTCACAGAAAACATCTACGGCGGTTATGCAACTAAAGAAGAATCTCCTAACGATTTAGGCCCTGAAGTGAATGCAACACCTCTTTGCGAAATTGTAGGCGATAAAAACCTTGAAGTTTTCGGCGTATCAAATGATATGACAGGTTATATGATTCCTCTCAATGATTTTGTGCTTCATCCTACACAGCCTTATCTTTCAAGCGTTCGTGATAAATATGACCGCAATCATTATCACGAAACAAACGGTCTTGGTAAAAATATCCCTCATGTTATGGCAGATGTACTGCGTGGCATGATGGCTAAAATCAAATAAATAAATTCTGAAAGGAAGTTTTATCTATGGCAACAAACAGATTAGTCGGCGATTATCCCGTTATCGGTATTCGTCCCGTAATCGACGCAAGAAGAGGTCCCCTTAAAGTAAGAGAATCTCTTGAAGAACAGACAATGAACATGGCAAAGGCTGCGAAAGCACTCTTTGAAGAAAACCTTAAATATTCAAACGGTGAACCCGTTAAGGTTGTAATTGCAGACACAACAATCGGTCGTGTAGGCGAAACAGCAGCTTGTGCAGCAAAGTTCAAGAAAGAGGGCGTTGACATCACTCTTTCAGTTACACCTTGCTGGTGCTATGGCTCAGAAACAATGGATATGGATCCCATGACAATCAAAGGTGTATGGGGCTTCAACGGCACAGAAAGACCCGGTGCAGTTTATCTTGCATCAGTTCTTGCTGCTCATGCACAGAAAGGTCTTCCTGCATTCGGTATCTACGGTAAAGACGTTCAGCCTTGCGATGCAACAGAAATCCCTGCAGACGTTAAAGAAAAACTTATCCGTTTTGGCCGTGCAGCAGTAGCAGCTGCTACAATGAGAGGTAAGTCATATCTCCAGATTGGTTCAATCTGTATGGGTATTGCAGGTTCAAGCATCAGCCCTGAATTCATTGAAGAATATCTGGGTATGCGTGTTGAATCAGTTGACGAAGTTGAAATCATCAGACGAATGTCTGAAAATATCTATGACGAAGCAGAATATCAGAAAGCTCTTGCATGGACAAAAGAAAAATGTCCCGAAGGTTTCGATAAGAACCCTGAATTCGTTCGTTCAACAGACGAAAAGAAAGAAAGCGATTGGGAATTCGTTGTTAAGATGATGTGCATCATCAAAGACCTTATGAACGGCAACCCCAACCTTCCCGAAGGCAGAGAAGAAGAAATGGTAGGCCACAATGCTATCGCAGCAGGCTTCCAGGGTCAGCGTCAGTGGACAGACTTCTATCCCAACTGTGACTATCCCGAAGCACTTCTCAACACAACATTCGACTGGAATGGTGCAAGAGAACCCTACATCCTCGCAACAGAAAATGACGTTCTCAACGGCATTTCAATGCTCTTCGGTAAACTCCTTACAAACAGAGCACAGGCATTTGCTGACGTTCGTACATATTGGAGCCCCGAAGCTGTTAAAGAAGCAACAGGTTATGACCTTGAAGGCGTAGCAAAAGAATCACAGGGCTTTATCCACCTTATCAACTCAGGTGCTGCTTGCCTTGACTTCAGCGGTGAAGCTAAAGATGAAAACGGTAACCCTGTTATGAAAGAATGGTACGATGTTAACGATGCAGACATCGACGCAATGCTCAAAGCAACAACATGGTGTGCAGCAGATAACGGTTACTTCAGAGGCGGCGGATATTCTTCACGTTTCGAAACAAAAGCAGAAATGCCCGTTACAATGCTCCGTCTTAACCTTGTTAAAGGCGTTGGCCCCGTTCTTCAGCTTGCTGAAGGTTACACAGTAAAACTTCCCGACGAAGTTTCAGACAAACTCTGGGCAAGAACAGACTACACATGGCCCTGCACATGGTTTGCTCCCAGACTTACAGGCGAAGGCGCATTCAAATCAGCATATGACGTAATGAACAACTGGGGTGCTAACCACGGTGCTATCACATACGGTCACATCGGTGCAGATCTTATTACTCTCTGCTCAATGCTCAGAATTCCTGTTTGCATGCATAACGTTCCTGAAGAAAAAATCTTCCGTCCCGCAGCATGGAATGCATTCGGTATGGATAAAGAAGGTCAGGACTATCGTGCTTGTGCAACATACGGTCCTCTCTATAAATAATTTTTCAGCTAACATAATTACAACAGCTCCCTTGAATAAAGGGAGCTTTGTTTATTTTGTTCATTCACACATATAAATTATAATTTATATGTAACTAACCTTGCCATTTTGCTGTCATCCTTGAGCGAAAGCGAAGGATCTCAAAATGGCAACACATAAAGCATTTCCAAACGAGATTCTTCGCTGTCGCTCGAGAATGACACGTTTGGA
>JAGBHV010000071.1 GCA_017935325.1 Clostridia bacterium | reverse complement strand
TAATTTATATGTAACTAACCTTGCCATTTTGCTGTCATCCTTGAGCGAAAGCGAAGGATCTCAAAATGGCAACACATAAAGCATTTCCAAACGAGATTCTTCGCTGTCGCTCGAGAATGACACGTTTGGAAATGTTAACGATAAATTATAATTTAAACTATCACTTATGTCAGTTTATGTGAATAAATTAAAGATAATTAAGAAAGTGCTTTTCATATTGATAAACCTGTAACAATGTGATAAAATTTAATAAACTGTTAACAAATTATTACGGAGGTAAAAACAATGAAAAGCATTATAAAAAAATCATTTGCAATTATTCTTGCACTTTCTATCGTTATGAGCTTGTCTGTCTGCTTTGCAACCGGCACAGAAAAGAAGTATGACGATTACGGTACATACGTTTTACTCGGTGACAGCGTTGCCAGCGGCTATAACGATGTTGAATACGTTTTCAGCGAATTCACAAGAGTTGAAAATTCTTATTCCGATTTTGTGGCAAAAGATTTAGGTGTTGATTTTATTCCGCTTGCATGTCCCGGGTTCAGAACTCTTGAACTTCGTCATCTTCTTGAGGATGATTTCCCTGTTGAAGACGGTTATCTTTTCCACGGTTCACACACCCCGAACGCAGAAATCGAAGCTATGGCACCGTATTTCCGTGAATCTGTTGCAAAAGCAGGTCTTATTACCCTCGGAATAGGCGGTAACGATTTCGGAGCATATCTGGGCTGGGTTCTTGCAGACGTTATGGAAGAAGACGGTCTTCTTACAGACTTTGTGAACAAAGCAAAAGCTCTGCTTCAGGAAAAAGGTGTTGAAAGCGATTCACTTGATGAATTCCTTGATCTTGCGGAAACAATGGGCGTTCTCCCGAATGTACTTGCAGCACTTCCCGAAGCACTCAGCTACGGAATCAATTCACTTTTTACTAACTGGGACCCGATGATTGAAGATATTTACAGACTCAATCCCGATGTAACACTTCTTGTTATCGGTATGTTTGATACAGGCATTAAAACTGAAGAAGAAGCCGAAGCAAAAGAAAAAGCTGTTATCAAATTGAGCATTGCACAGGCAATCGTTGATTTTGCAAACGGTCCGATGAAAGAAGGAGCAGAAAAATACGGCTATACATTTGTTGATGTAACAGGTACAACTTGTGATGAAACCCATCCCAACGTTGCAGGTCACAGATTTATCGCTGATAAAATCCTTGAAGCACTTCCTGATATGAACTTTCCGTACACAGATGTAAAACACGGCAAAACTTATTATCAGGCAGTAGCATATATGTATGAAAACGATATCATGCAGGGTACATCAGCAACAAAGTTCAGCCCTGACGGAGCATTCACAAAGGTTCAGCTTGCAGAAGCACTTTATGCAATTGCAGGCAGACCTGAAATTGACGCTTCAGATATAAATGCAAATGATGTTGAGGATAAAAATCCGGCAGTTGCCTGGGCAGTAAAGAAAGGTATTATGGCTCTTGATGTTGCAGGTAATTTCCATCCCGATGAACAGCTTACAAGAAACGGTCTTGCGCTTACTCTTTTCAATGCAGCGCTTGCAGATAATTTCAATGTAGCAACGTTAATCAGAGCATTGTTCTTCCTTATCGGTCACATCTCTCTTCTTCCCAACACTTCAGTTACACGAGGTGCAGGAGCGATGACGCTTCTTGATTATATAAAAATCTGAAAATAATGAAAACTGCAATCATTGATTGCAGTTTTTTATTTACAAATCGGTAAGAACTTGATATAATTCATATATCATACTTTTTCGGAGGAAATATGTCGTATTATATAGCACAGGTATTAGGGTTTGTTGTAACTGCAGGCGCAATTATAAATCTGCAGTTGAAAAAGAAAAATCAAATGTTCATCGTTTCAATTATTGTCAATATTCTTTCAGCACTTCAGATTTTTCTTCTCGGGCAGGCAGGCTCGGGTGCAATTATCTGCCTTGTTGCAGTGGTGCAGATTCTGTTTTCTATATGGCACGATAAGAAAAATACAGACGTCACCCTTGTTGAAAAAATAATCTTTCTGATATTGTATATTGCAGGCGGTATTGTCGGCTATAATACGCCTATTGACTTGCTTTCAATTATTGCAGCAGTTTTCTATATGCTTGCGATGTGTCAGAAAAAAGAACAGAATATCAGGCTTTTTCTGCTTGCAAATATGTCCTCGTGGACGGTGTATCATTTTGTGCTTGGCTCAACCGCCATTTTTGCGCAGATTGCAGGTATAATTTCCTCACTCATCGCGATTTACAGATACAGAAAGAAACCAACATCTGAAAATGCTGATAAAGAAGAATAATACGAGGAGATTCTTATAATAAAAATACCGTATGAACCTTTGAAGTTCATACGGCTTTTTTATAAATTATATGATTTTGTCAAGAAAAATTATTTATTTGCGTTTATCCATGCCATAAGCAGGTTTACGATTTTTTCTTGTTGTAACTCTGTCAGGGGAGTGTTCCTCGGAACCTTGTACCATTTTTCAAGACAATTTCTGCAACAGCAGGCACAGGCGTGCTGTGCTTTGAAAACGGGATGTCCGCGCATAGGGGTCTGTTTGCCGTCGTTTGGAATTTCTTTCGGTGCAAGGCGTGTTCTTATAAATTCTTCGGCGTGAAATCTTATGGTGTCCATGCCTTTTTCCGTTATATATTGTTTGTCCTTTTCGCTTAAATAAAATTTTGCACGAAAATCGGATTTTTTCAGTCTCTCCAGCGTTTCTTCAATCGTTGCCAAAAGCTTTTCACCGCCTTTCTGAGTTTTTATATCAGTTCAATCAAATCATCAGTTCCGAAATCGTTATACAACGCTTCGTCAAGTAAATCCATGTTTACGTCCGAATATTCAACCTCTTTTGAGAAGCTGTACATGATTCTGACTCTTGTTTCAAAGTCAGGATTATCACACAGAGCGTAAATTCTGCTGATTACTATTGATGCAAAAACGCCATATTTCACTTTTGTCAGCACATCGTAATCGTACACAGCTTTTAACAGATACCTGAAAATATAATATTTCATCAGCTTTTCAAAATCACTTTGATATGGTTCAAGGGATTCTTTTGAAAGATTTTTGTATTTAAGCTCCTGCACAAAGCTTTTTCTTTCGTTTTTTATGTATTCCATTTTTTTAAGAATATTCAGGCAGTCATCAAAGCTGCGATTATGTGCTTCGTCAAAGAAAATATCGCCGTTAAGCTGTTTCTGAAAACTTTTTGCAAGTGAAAGCATTTTTTGTATTTTGCTTTTGAAATTCAGATTTTCTTCTTCAAGAATTGTAATAATTTCTGTTCGCAAAAAAAGCAGCTCATCAAGAAAACCCTCGTCAATTTCTGTGTCTTCATCCTCGCAATTGTCGTAAGGCTTCAGAGAAAAATTGTCTTCGCTTGTGAGTATTATTCTTGCTGCTTCAGGACAACCGAAACCAAGTCCCATTTCACGCAGAGAGCCGAAATCATCAAAAAATCTCGGAAAAAGCGTGCAGGTTCTGCTTAAAAAATTCTCGCCCTTTTCTGCCTGGATTTCACATAAATTACAGCTATTTAAAAACGGGCATCTGTCGCCGTCGCAAAGAGTGAATATATTGCATCCCGTTTCATCAATTGTCAGATGCTTCTTTATTTTTCTGCCCAGTTCACCATTTATCCCGGAATATTTTTCTGCAGTTTTCTCGTCTATGTCAACTTCCCAGCCGATACAGCAGGTGTCGGGACATTCTCCTGCAATACAATTGAATTCGTCAAAATATGACGGAACAAAAATTCTCACCTTAACCACCGCCTTAATGTGTTTTTATTCTATCATTGTTTGAGCCTTTTGGCAAGTGTGATAAAAAACGGTTGCAGGTGTGCCGACTGATTTGTTCGTTATAGTCTGCTTTTTTAGGACAATTGCAGATATAAATATAAGTCTTTGACAAATCGCTCTGAATGGTTATAATAGTTATAGTAATAATACTTATCTGTAAAAAAATAAGGAATGAAGCTATGAAAACTGTAAAACTTCCCTTTGTGCTCGCAAGAGAAATTAAAATTTACGAAAAAGATGATTCTTCAGTGCCTGAAAAATTGTTTGAAAATTCAGGCAACGGTGTGCCTGCTGATTTTGCTGAAATCAACGAAGAATTACCGTCAGAAAAGAATAGCTACACATGCTTTGCAAAAACCGATAAAGCCTTGTGGATAGGCGCAGATAACGGACTGACCCGTTTTGAGCCTGATGCAGAATTCAAGGCTGACAGAGTTATGCTTTTTTCTGCCCAAAGGCATCTTGCTGATAATAAAGTTATTGCTGTTTATGCACCTGATGTAAAGGAAGAAAGCGTGTGGGTACTGACGGAAACTGCAGTTTCACACATTCGCCTTGTGAGAATTTCTGCAGAAGAAAAAGCAAGACGTCTTACAGAGGAAACTCATAAATACATAGACAGGCATGGCCTTGTGACACAGCGTTATCTCACGAAAGACAGAGATTTTGATTCACGCCTTCCTTACGGTCATTCTGATAATTCGGGCGCTTTCACTGCAGCGTTTGCAATGGGTGAACTTTTTAAATATGGCTATTACAGAGAAAAATACGGCAAAGACCATCCTTTATCTGCGGAGGCAAAACAAAGTGCAGTCCGCGCTACTGAAGCATGCCAGCTTCTTATGCGTATTTCGTGCAGGGATAACGGCTTTGTGGCACGAACATTTTTAACACCTGATGAGCCTGTGCCTGATGACGGACTTTTTTATCGTATTGAAAACGGTAAGGCTGTCTGCCTTCCTACTACTGATTCGAAAAAGAAAAAACTTGTCGGTTACGAAATCCCCGCTGTGTATTGCGTGCCTGAAAGGCTTGCACGTCTTTATGAAGATGAGGGTCACACAATTGAAGGTATTGTCTACAAAGGCGACACAAGCAGCGATGAAATCACACCTCATTTTATGCTGATGTATTTTGCCCATCTTATCCTTGGGGAAGAAGACCCTGAACTCGATGAAATTATAAAAACATCTGCAAAAAGCACACTGGGTCACATTATCGAAAATGGCTACAGACTTATGGAGTGTTTCGGCAGACCAACAACATGGGGCAGGTGGGATAAAAAGCATTTCCGCTTCGGCATCGGCTGGGCGGATGCACCTCTTAAAACTGCAGAGCTTCTTATGTACCACAAGGTTGTTATGGCAATAACAGGTGAAAATGGTGAGTGGGAAGAAAGCTATAACCGGCTTGTGAGGGAAGATAAATATGCGGAAATTACTGTTCTTCATGAAAAACGCCTGAAAATTCTTTCTGCAATCTGCCACAGAACTCCCGAAGAAGGAATGATGTACGGCGACCATATTGTAGCAGCCGGTGCATTCTGGCTTCTTACTATGCTTGAAAAAGATGAAAAACTAAAAAATATATACAGAAACGGCTTGCGCAGCTGGAACGGAACAATCCGCAGAGAACATAATCCCATATATGATTTTATGTTTATGCTCAGCTGTCCTGATGATGAAATTGACATAGGCTCACTTGCCGATTGGTTCAGAAGACAGAATGTGTCTAATCTGGGAGCAAGCGTAAACGTTACAAACCGCAAAGATGTAAAGAGCATAAAACTTCTTGGTGGTAAAAAGGAAACATCAAAGCTTCTTATGCCTGATGAGCGTGCAATTACAAAATATGACCGCAACCCGTATGATTTCATTGATGAAGATGTTGCAAACGGCACACGTATGGTGGAAAGCTGTTATGTTTACACCACCGCATTCTGGCTGGGTAAATACTATGGCCTTATTGAAGATGAAGACTGATTAATCAGGGAAAATCCCCGGTGTATAAATGATAAATTATAATTTATCGCACAATTGATTTTAACATCGTAGGGGCGCCCATTGGGCGTCCGCCTGAAAATTACGCATAATTTAATTTTAACACTCGTAGGGCAGGGCCTCGGTCCTGCCGCCAAATCTTACGCAAAATAACAAACGGCGGGAGCAAGCCCCCGCCCTACAATAACGTTTTAGACATAGCGATAAATTATAATTTGAATGCAAAGTGCATAGTGCATAGTGCAAAATTGCGGGTGGGCAAAGCCCACACCCAAACATAATAGCGTCGCAGACCCGAAACTCTGCATTTTGCATTCTGCATTCTAC
>JAGBHV010000070.1 GCA_017935325.1 Clostridia bacterium | reverse complement strand
TTTATTTAATATGAAAGTTGTACCTACATATATGTCAATCAACGATGCAGCAAAGGCGAGCGGTATGAGTGCTCATTACATCAGAGACCTTGTAAAGGCAAACAAAATCAAACACGTTAAGTCGGGTATGAAGTATCTTATCAATTATCCGAAAATGATGGATTACTTTGAATCTCTTGAAAACAATGCCGCGTAAAATGTCTGGTCAAATAAAATACAATCTGCCCCTTCTGCATAGGAGGGGGCAGGTAAATCATGAACATTAACCGAAAGGATGAAAAAACAATGGCAAGTTCAACACCTATGTATAATAAGGATAAAGAATTAACGGGATACAGACTCAAGGTATCAAGAGGCTATGACATCAACGGCAAACAGCTTACTCCCTATTCCATGACTTGGGAATTGCCTGAAGACTGGTACAGGTGGGCTAAAAAGCGTCAGAAAAAAGAGCTTGATATTGCAAAAGCCAATTTTCAGGCTGCCTGCGACAGAGGCGAAGTTAAAACTAAAAAAGAAATTAAAGCTGAGAAGCTTGAAGAAGCAAGATTACAGGCGGAAAAGGAAGCTGAGAATGCCAAAAAGATTCTTTTTGCCGATGGGTTTGAATTCTATATAGATAAAACCAAGAGCAAAAAGAAAGTTAACACCATAACCGGCATCAGAACCACGATGAAACGAGCTCTGACGATGTTCGAAAATAAGAAGCTTGAAGATATCGGCGAGGACAATTGTCAGGCTTATATTGACTCCCTTTTGTGCGACTGTAACCTCAGGATTTCTACAGTCAGAAAGCATTATGCAACTCTGTCTGCGTTTCTTGCGTGGTGCGTAAAACAAAACCTGATTGCAGCAAATCCGATGAGAAACATTGAAAAACCCGTCGACAATGAAGGTGAAGAAAAGGTTGAAACGTTTTCTGTAGAAGAATTAAAGAAAATTCTGTCCTGTTCAGAAAAAGAACCTTTGATGTGGCAGGCAATGATTTATCTTTTTGCCGACACGGGAATGCGTCGCGGTGAGGCTTGCGGCCTTAGATGGGCTGATATAGATTTCACAAGCGGCAGAATTCATATTGTGAACAACGCACAGTACACAGAAGGCAAGGGCGTATATGACACAAAAACCAAAAACAAAAAGAAAAGAGTGGTTTTTGCCAATCCTCAGGTTATGGTAATTCTTGCAAAATGGAAAGAACTCCAGAAAGAGGTTGTTGAGGGTCAGAATTTGCCCACACCCAAACACGTATTCACGCACCTCGACGGCAAAAGAATAAACCCTCAGGCACCTACTGCGTATCTTAGAAAATTCGGTGATAAGTACGGCATCGAGGATTGCCACCCTCATAAGTTCAGACACACAATGGCAACGCTTATGATTCAAAAAGGGGCAGATGTCAAAACTGTTTCCGAAAAACTCGGACACAGATCAATTGAAATAACGCTTAAGTTATATGTACATAGCAACGAAGATGCTCAGAAAACCGCAAACGAAAAATTCGCTTCACTTGTGTGGAACGGATAATCAACAATCAAAC
>JAGBHV010000009.1 GCA_017935325.1 Clostridia bacterium | reverse complement strand
GCATCCCTACGATGTTAAAATTAAATTGAGATTTCGTAGGGGTCGGCGTCCTCGACGACCCGTGAAATTATGCGTAATTTTCAGGCGGACGCCCAATGGGCGCCCCTACGAAGGTTAAAATTAATGTAACGATAAATTATAATTTATCGAAGTATCTGTTAAGCCTTCCCCTCGAGGGGAAGGGGGACCGCTTGCGGTGGATGAGGTGGATGTTTTGCACGAAAGCTGCGCTTTCTACACCTCATCAGTCACCTGCGGTGACAGCTTCTCCTCAAGGAGAAGCCGAATTAACATCCCGATAAATTATAATTTGATAATTATTTAGTTACCTAACTAATTATATTCAGAACGTGATAATTTGTCAATAAAAAAACTGCCCGAAAATACGGACAGTTTCAATGAGTTTTTTGTTATCTGATAACACCGCAAGCTATTTTTTCTCCTGCATTTCCAGATGGTTGTGACGTAAAATCATCAGGTGCTGAATGTATTATCACAGTTTTACCTATAATTTCTTTCACGGTAAAGCGGTCGCTTAAAACCATCATAAAAGCATATCCGTTATTGCCGAAAAGTGGCGGCAAATCTCCTGCGTGAAAAGGATGAGGACAATTTTTCGGATTATAGTGACTCATTGCATTTGTAAAAGGGTCAGTGTTGTTTCCTTGGCATTCAGTTCCCTCATGAATGTGAAAACCGAAAACGGGACTTTTGCAAGGATCTTTTGGCTTTGGCAGTCCTGAGATTTCTGCACCTATAACAACACCTTTTCTCGTCTGATAAAAATAAGTATTTCCCTGAATTTCGGGATATTCTCCACTGCCGTAAATTTCAGCCTCGGCATCAGGCTTTTTCAAAAAACAGAAAGGTAACTCAAAAATTTTCCTGAATTTATCATATAACACACCACCTCGGTATATTATATGGTCTGTTTCAGTTTTCTGTGTTCTGACTTTCTTTTCTGAATTTAAAAAGATAAACTACTGCGGGAACAAGAACTGCAAGGGTATAACATATAGGTGCAAATTTATTTACACTTTCACGGAAATTTTCTGAATCTATTTCAGGGAAAGAAACCTCGGCTCTGTAAGTGTCGTTTTCAAAGTAAAAGGAAATCTGCTCAACCTGAAAATTCAGCCATTTGAAGGAAACAAGAAGTTCTTCTGTTTCATAGGAATAAAATTTGCAAAATGTTATACCATCTTTTGTTTCAAACTCTGTCATCACATTCAAAGTATCCATTTTGCATTCGGAGAAGGGAAAGGGTTCCTTTTCTGTTTCCATATATCGGGCTAATTCTTCCATATTTTCAAATTCTACAGCTTCAAGGTTATGTGTTACAACGGTTTTCAGTAAAAGCGGAGTGTATGTATGGAGAACTAAAACAGAAAATATAAGGCAGATTGCGAGAATCAGAAACCCTGAAATGTTTTTTGAAATAATTTCCGATTTTTTTGACGGCTTCAGTGAGTTGTAGTAATGTACTGCAAAAGCAATCAGAAAACAAATAAAGGCAGCAAAAATTCCTATTCTGGTAAGAAAATTAAAAGTTTTAAAGTCAGAAAAACCTCCTAAATATTTCAGGTCAAGAGATATGTAAAGAGAAGTCAGAAGAAGAAATGTATCCATTGTAAAGACAAGCGGGAAAGCGAGTTTATGTAAAAGTTCAGAAACAAATTTCTGTTTTTCAGTCATTTTGTCTTTGTAGGGTGAATTTTTAATTTGCTTTCTCAGTTTGTTCATTATAAAACAGGATATAGCATATCCTGACAAAGCAATGAAGAATGTAATAAACCATTCCAAACGGTGTAAAAAGGAGAGAGGAACAAAAGCACATACGAGAAAAATTAACTGTGCTCCTCCTGCTTTAAGACCTTGCTTAAATTTTTCTCTCAGTAGAAATCTTTCAAAATCTTCTTTCTCTGATGCGAAAACTAAATTTTCTTTTGATTCTGCTTTTTCACCTTTTAAAAGTTCATCGCAACTGATATCAAATGTTTCAGCAATTAAAGGAATTATACTTGTATCGGGCATACTTTCGTTACGTTCCCAGTGACTGATTGTCTTATCGGTAACACCTAACTTTTTGCCAAGTTCTTTCTGAGTCATACCACGGGACTTTCTCAGCACGGCAATGAATGAGCCTAAAGTTTTCTTTTCCATAGCATCATCTCCTTTGCTGATTCAAGTTTAGCATTTTGAGAGAAAAAACACAACACAAAAGTCAAAGAATAACTCTCAGAACCTGAGAATGTGCATGAAATTATTTAATTTTGTAGGGGTCATTCACGAATGACCCGCAAAAATTTATGAGATTTAGAAACGGGCGATTCGTGAATCGCCCCTACATTGAAAAGCCCACCCTGTTGCCGGAGCAGGGTGGGCTTGAACTTTATAATCAGAAAATTAGGTGCTGATTTATATCGCTGAAAATGCAGAGCAATTTCAATTTATTGTGCCTTGAAGTAGAATTTTATGCTTTCGCCGTCACGGCTCTGCTTGTTTGTAAGATTAATGCCTGCATTCATGAGGAACGCACCTGAATAAACCTTGCCTGTTTCTTCACAGACGTATTTCTTGTCTTTGTCAAGACCTTTAAGTTTGAGAATGAATGTGGGCATATCACGGTCATAACGCATTGTAACTGCAGTTGCAAGCACTTCAGTTTTATCAGGTGAAACGAAAGACCAGGCGCATCTGAAGTGATTGAAATATGGGTCAATAAGTCTGTAGAGGTCACCGTAGTGGATGAGGTCGTAATATTTGTGATATTCTTTTACCTGTTCTTTTACAAGTGCCTTTTCATCGTCTGTCAGCTTGTTGGGGTCAAGCTCATATCCGAATGTGCCCCAGAGAGCCACATCGCCCTTTGTTTCGTAACCTGTTCTGTCGCATGCCGAAACGTGTGCACCCATTGTTGAAGCAGGGTAGCAGATTGATGTGCCGAACTGAATTGTAAGTCTTTCAATGGGGTCTGTCTGGTCACTTGCCCATATCTGGGGTGAATAGTAAAGCATACCGGGGTCAAATCTTCCGCCGCCGCCTGAGCAGTTTTCAAAGAGAATGTCAGGGAATGCTTTTGTGAATCTGTCCATAAGGTCGTATGTGCCTAAAATGAAACGATGGAAGAATTCCTGCTTTTTGTCTGCAGGAAGAATTGCAGAGCCTGCGTCGGAAATGTTGCGGTTGAAGTCCCATTTAACATAGTCAATTTTATGCTTTGAAAGAACTTCGTACATCTGGTTGAAAATATTGTCTCTTACATCTTCGCGGGAAACGTCAAGCACAAGCTGACGTCTGCCTATCATCGGTTCTCTGCCTTCAACGTGAACGCACCAGTCAGGATGTGCACGGTAAAGGTCTGAGTCGGGAGAAATCATTTCAGGCTCATACCAGATGCCGAATTTAAGTCCGAGAGCGTTGACTCTTGAAATAAGGGGGTCAAGTCCGCCGGGGAGTTTTTCCTCATTGACATACCAGTCGCCCAATGAACAGTTGTCGGCATTTCTTACACCAAACCAACCGTCGTCCATAACAAGCATATCCATGCCTGCTTCTTTTGCTCTTTCAGCGAAAGAAACAAGCTTGTCTGTATCGAAATCAAAATATGCCGCTTCCCAGCTGTTGATGAGCAAGGGGCGTTTTTCGTGCTTATATTTACCGCGGACTAAGTTGTTGTTATAAAGTCTGTGGTAAATACGGCTCATTTCGCCAAGACCCTTGTCGGTATAAACCATAACACACTCAGGAGTTGTGAAACTTTCGCCTGCTTCAAGGTGCCATGAGAAATCCTCAGGGTTAATACCCATAATGAAACGTGTGTTTGAATTGAAATCACATTCTGCAACTGCAGAGAAGTTACCGCTGTAAACAAGGTTGAAGCCCATTGCTTCGCCCTGCTCTTCGCCTGCACCGTGTTTTAAGAAAGCAACAAAGGGGTTGTGGCAGTGGCTTGATGCACCGCGTTTGCTGTGAATTCCCTGAAGTCCGTGGGAGAGTCTTCTCTGCTCGCGGCTTCTTTCTTTAGCGTGTCTGCCGTAGAAAGTAATCATATCATAATCCATTTCAGGCATATTCACGCAAAGGCTGAATGCACGTTTGATGTCCATTGCCTTGTCAGAAGTGTTTGTGATAATTGCACTTCTTGTCATTGCACCCATTTTTTCAAAAACGGTGTAACGCAGTGTAACTTCTGCACCTGTTACTTTGTCTTCAGCGTAAATGTCAAGTGTGTCAGCTTCGTCATCGTTATTTGCATAAACATAAGGCAGGGGAGAAAGTGAGGGCTTGCCCTTGTAAATTTTATGTCCTTTGTAGCGGATATCTGTTGTTGTGTCGCCGTTTGCGTTTCTGATAGAAAGTGCAGAAACGCGGAAGTCAGCAGCACCGTTTGTGCCGTATTCCATAGGTGCACAGTCAGGAGTAAATCCGTTTTCACCGATAACGGGGTTTGCAAGGCTGAAAGATGCGTTTGCGTTTCTGTCGATTAAATCACCAACACAAGTTTCAGGAATGGGTGCACCGTAATAATAGTTTAAAATATAGTTTTCTTCATAAATGCCGATAAGGTATGTTGATTCACAAGTGTCAAGTTTAAAAACTTTATTTTCAGAATCAAAAATTATCATATTGAACACCTCCGGAAGAAATTTTATCATATATTTCTTTCTTTTTCAACTCTTTTACCATTGTAAATAATATATTTTTTTGTTATACTGTTTCAAAAGGCGGTGGAAAGATGTTTAACTTTTTTGTGGACAGTAATTCCCGTGAGGGGAATTGTTATTATATCGGCGGTGCAGATTTCAACCACATAAAAAATGTTGTAAGAATGCACACGGGAGATGAAATTTTAGTAAGCGAAAACGGTGCGAGCCATTTGTGCGAAATAAAAAGCCTTGAAGGCGAAACCTGCGTTGCCGAGATTATAAAAGAAAACTATCAGAATACAGATTTACCCGTTGAAATTCATCTTTTTCAGGCACTTCCCAAGGGCGACAAAATGGAGTTTATTATCCAGAAAACAGTTGAACTCGGCGTCTGCAAAATTTACCCCGTTGAGATGAAAAGATGCGTCGTAAAGCTTGATGATAAGAAAAAGAAATCAAAGGTTATTCGTTGGCAGGCAATTTCCGAAAGTGCCGCAAAGCAGAGCAAGCGTTGCACAATTCCTGAAATTGAAAATGTTCTGTCATATAAGCAGGCAATGGAAAAAGTAAAAGAAATGGATTTGTTTTTAGTGCCTTTTGAAAGCAAAAGGGGAATGCTTGATACGAAAGAAGCACTCGCAGAAATTAAATCAGATATGAAAATAGGTATAATTATCGGCCCTGAAGGGGGCTTTGAAGACAAGGAAGTTGAAGATGCAATTTCTGTCGGCGGAAAGACAGTTTCTTTAGGTTCAAGAATTTTAAGGACAGAAACTGCAGCAATGACGGCTGTTGGAATGGTAATGCTTCACGTGGAGATGAATGTGGAATAATGAAAAATTTACCTGAAAAATTCAAAAAGCGTATGAAAACGCTTCTTAAAGATGAATATGATGATTTTATAAATGCAGTAAACGGCGAAACAGTAAAAGGCTTCCGCGTAAATACTGAAAAAATATCTCTTGAAGATTTTGAAAAAATCAATATCTTCGGCAATGAGAAAATTCCTTATGTAAAAAACGGATTTTATCTCGACTATGAAAAAGCGGGTAATCATCCTTACCACCACGCAGGAATGATTTATATTCAGGAGCCCGGTGCAATGGCACCTGCAGAATGTGCGGAAATTGAAGAGGATTGGTGTGTGCTTGATATGTGTGCATCTCCCGGCGGAAAAAGCACGCAGATAAAAAATAAACTCGGTGAAAAGGGTCTGCTTGTTTCCAATGAAATTATACCGTCAAGATGCAAAATTCTCACAGGCAATATTGAAAGACTTGGTCTTAAAAACTGCGTTACAACTTGTATGGATACATTCCGCCTTGCAAAAACTTTCCCTGAAAAATTTGACCTTATTATGGTTGATGCACCTTGCTCAGGTGAGGGAATGTTCAGAAAAGATGATGTTGCCATAGAAGAATGGTCGGAAGAAAATGTTAAAATGTGTGCCGAAAGGCAGGCGGAAATTCTTGAAAATGCAGTGAAATGCCTGAAAGACGGCGGTTTTATTGTGTATGCAACCTGCACTTTTTCTCTTGAAGAAAACGAAATGACAGTCTGCAATTTTCTTGAGAATCACCCTGAATTTGAACTTCTGCCTGTAAATGAAAATGTGAAAAATCACACTTCAGACGGTGTTTTCTATGATGGATGCACTTGCGAAAATATTCATTTTGCACGCAGATTCTATCCTCACAAATCAAAGGGTGAAGGTCAGTTTATGGCACTTCTTCACAATAAAAATGTGCCGTATGAAAACAAAAAAATCCCGCCCGTAAAGCAGGAAAAAATCGATAAATCAGTTTTTGATTTTCTCGACAGCACACTTGTTTCTTACGAAAAAGAAAAGGTGCAGATGTACAACGGAAATCCCGTTTATTTCACACCTGATTTTGAAGTGAAAAAAGGCACAGCGTTTATGTGCGGAGTTACAATCGGCGAAATTGCAAAAAATTATATAAAACCCCATCATCAGTTCTTTATGGCAATGGGAGATAATTTCAAACGGAAAATTGAACTTACTGCAGATTCAACGGAAATTCAGAAATTTCTTCGTGGTGAAGAATTTGAAACTACCTGCGAAAACGGCTGGGCTGTTGTTATGGTTGACGGCTGTGCGGTCGGCGGAGTAAAAGTAAGTTCAGGCAAAGCCAAAAATCACTATCCGAAAGGGTTAAGACTTCTGAAATAATAGAACACACGTAAAATTATAATTTATATGTAACTAACCTTGCCATTTTGCTGTCATCCTTGAGCGAAAGCGAAGGATCTCAAAATGGCAACACATAAAGTATTTCCAAACGAGATTCTTCGCTGTCGCTCGAGAATGACACGTTTGGAAATGTTAACGACAAATTATAATTTTTATTATTGCTTAATATAAAACGCAAGCAAATAAAAAACGGAGCAAAGAAAATGAAGGACAACAAAAAAATCATAATAGTAATCACGGCAGTTGCAATTCTCATTACAGGCATTTTGTGCAAACAGAAATTTTTCCTGATGATACCCTTGCTTATATCGCTTTTTGTTATGGCTTTCCAGTCAGAAGCAAGCAGATTCGGTGCGTTGGCAGGTGCAATCAATTCTTTGATATACACGGCAGCATATATTTATATGGGTGTGTATGCATCTGCGGCATCAGCTTTTCTTTTCAGCTTCCCGATTCAGCTGATGACGTTTTTTTCCTGGAAGAAAAAGGCTTATAAAAAAACAGTTATGTTCAGGAAAATGTCAAAAAAAGCGAGCATAATTTTTTATTCGGCAATTATTATTTTGTGGGCAGTGTCAGCAGGTGTGTTTATGCACCTTGATTATGAATACGCGGTGCTGGACAGCGGCTCGTTTATGTTCGGATTTATTATTCCTGTGCTTACGATGCTTGCATATATTGAATATACATATCTCTGGATTGTGCATGCAGTTGTAAGCCTGCTTCTGAGTGTTCAGATGGTGATGAACGATTACAGTCAGGCTACATATCTTATATATTCCGTTTATTCACTTTACTGCATAATCTGTGCGTTTATAACAGTACGCAAATACTATAAAGAACAACAAATAAAGGGCTGAAAAAACAAATTATAATTTAGTTATTGTAGGGCGGGGGCTTGCTCCCGCCGTTTGTTATTTTGCGTAAGATTTGGTGGCAGGACCAAGGCCCTGCCCTACGAGTGTTAAAATTAAATTGAGATTTCGTAGGGGTCGGCGTCCTCGACGACCCGTTTAAATTATGCGTAATTTTCAGGCGGACGCCCAATGGGCGCCCCTACGATGTTAAAATTAATTGTGCGATAAATTATAATTTGTCGTTAACATTTCCAAACGTGTCATTCTCGAGCGACAGCGAAGAATCTCGTTTGGAAATGCTTTATGTGTTGCCATTTTGAGATCCTTCGCCTTCGCTCAAGGATGACAGCAAAATGGCAAGGTTAGTTACATATAAATTATAATTTAAAAAACCGGATATGGGCATCATACTCGCAAATTATTATAAAACTCACATCAGTGATAGCTGAAAAATTATAAAAATAAAACCTAAAAAATGCATCAGGAGTTTTTTTAAACTTCTGATGCATTTAACTTTATTCAAATATCTGATTTCATTGGCTTTTTAAAGCCTCATTTTTTTGTTCAGAATATTTCGTCTATAACTTTGTTTTCTTCGGCTGAAGTAAAGATATTTTCAATAAGCTTTATAAGACGTCTTTGCTGTGCGTGTGTAACGATAGGCTCTGCCTTTCCTTCTAACACTTCAAGGATATTATCGTAATATTCAGCCCAGTTGCTTTCTACGGGCTCTGTGGGATATTCGTCGATAGTATCGTCAGTTCTGGGAGCCATGGTTTTTGTAAGTCCGACGCCTGCCTGAACGGGAACAGCATCTTTGTTTTCCCAGTCAGTGACCATGCTGATTGTACCGTTTCCTTTCCAGTCATCAATCTGAGCCGAACCGTTTTCACCAAGCACATACCAGTACGGGAGAGAGATGAAGTTGTTAGTTGAAACTTCAATAATCCATTCTGTATCGTTATCAAACTTTATTAAAGCCGTGAAACCATCGTCAACTTCATCGTTTGTGATATGAGTGAGCGTTGCATAGATAGATATAACCTTTGCTCCGTTCATCATCATAAGCATCTGGTCAAGAAGATGCACGCCCCAGTCGTAAACCATGCCGCCGCCGGGCTGTCTGTTTCTCCAGTCTCCCGGCACACCGCGTGAGCCGTGAACTCTGTGCTCGATACGGAAAATTCTGCCGAGCTTGTTTTCGTCATGGATTTTCTTTACTGTGCGGTAGCAAGGGTCCCAACGTCTGTTCTGATGAACTGTGAAAAGCTTTCCTGTTTTTTCTGAACATTTTATTATTTCATCAAGCTCTTCAGAAGACATGGTAACAGGCTTTTCTGAAATTACAGCCTTGCCTGCTTCCATTGCACGTATTGCATAGTCCTTATGAAATTCATTGGGAGTAGCAATTGTGATAAAATCAATTCTGTCGTCATTCAGAAGCTCTTCTGCACTTGCGAATGCGTGAAGACCTTTGCTTTCTGCTATTTTACATCTTTCGGGGTTAATGTCGTATGTGCCGATAATTTCAACGTCGTCACGCAGGCTTAATTTTTCAAAATGGTAGTTGCCCATTCCGCCGTAGCCGATTAAACCCCAACCGAATTTTTTCTTTGCCATTTTAAACACCTCCGTGGCGTCATACCCACCACATTTCACCTGTTTTCTGTGTAATGAGAACGCTCTTGAGCATTTCAACTGCTTTTGTAAGACCTTCGTCCTGGCTCATAAGGCTGTCTTCGTGCTCAATGCTGATTGCATAGTCATAACCTACAAGGCGGAGGTTGCTGATAATATCTTTCCAGTAAGATGCATCGTTGCCGTAACCTACGCTGCGGAAAATCCATGAACGGTTGATTTCATCGCCGTAGGGTTTTGTGTCAAGCACACCGTTTACTGCTGTGTTGTATTTGTCGATTTTTGTATCTTTTGCGTGGAAATGGAAAATTGCATCGCCTAATTTTCTGATAGCGGCAACGGGCTCGATTCCCTGCCAGATAAGGTGGCTGGGGTCGAAGTTTGCACCGATTTCAGGGCCTACTGCTTCGCGGAGCTTAAGGAGAGAGTCTGTGTTGTAAACACAGAAGCCGGGGTGAAGTTCAAGTGCAATTTTGTCAACACCGTGTGCTTTTGCAAAAGCTACCGTTTCCTTCCAGTAGGGGATAAGCACATCATTCCACTGATATTCAAGGATTTCGCCGAAATCATTAGGCCAGGGGCATGTTACCCAGTTGGGATATTTTGCGCCTTCCCAGTCACCGGGACAGCCGGAGAATGTGTTAATCTGATGAATGCCTAATTTCTCTGCAAGGAGAATTGTGTTGCGGATAACTTTGTCAAATTCAGCTGCAATTTCCTTGTTGGGATGAACAGGGTTGCCGTGACAACTTAAAGCGCTGATTTCAAGACCGTATTTGTCGATAGTTGCCTTGAATTCGTCGAAAGCTTTTTCGTCGTTAAGGAGAATTTCAGGGTTTGCGTGAGCATTTCCCGGATATCCGCCGCAACCGATTTCAACCATTTCAATTTCCTTTGATTTAAAATATGCAAGTGCTTCGTCAAGTGATTTGTCACTGAGAAGTGTTGTAAAAACGCCAAGTTTCATTTTCAATTACCTCTTTATTAAAGATTTGCTTTGAAGTAAGCCATGCTTCTTGTAACATCTTCAACGCCTGTGGGTACAGGGTCGTCATTTTCAAGAACAAGCCATTCCATGTCAATTTCTTTTGCAGCTTTGAAAACTGTAAGCAGGTCATTCTCACCTTCGCCGAGAGCGGTGGGCTTTCTGTCGATACCGTCCTTGATGTGAAGAAGAACGATTCTGTCTTTGTTTTCTGTAATGTATTTATAGTTGTCAGCACCGCCGCAGAAGCTCCAGTAAGTATCAACTTCAAGGTATGCTTTATCTGCAATTACGTCCATGCAATATCTGTCACCGAACATAATTTCAAATTCTTCTGTGTGGTTATGATAGTAGAATTTAATTCCGTCTTTTTCGCCTTTTTCGTTAGCAAAAGCAAATACGTCGTTGAGGATTTTAACATCTTCTTCAGTTGTATGGGGAGCACCGCCGATACCAACATATTTCATACCGAGAACTTTTGCGATTCTCAATGTTTCGTCAATTTTGTCTTCCTTGAAATCGTCAAGGCCCATGTGGCAGCCTACCGCTGTAAGACCAAGCTCGTCAAGCTTTGCTTTGATAACTTCAGGCTCTAAACCTGCATAGCCTGCAAATTCAACGCCTTCAAAGCCGATTTCTTTAACTTTTTCAAGGATTTTAAGGAATCCTTCGCCGTCTGAATAATCGTGTCTGAGTGAATAAAGTTGTACTGCTAATTTCATTTTTATGCCTCCTGATTATGCAAGAAATACAGGCTTGCCTGTTTTTGCTGATTCATAAATTGCTTCAAGAATCTGTGTAACAACAATAGCCTCTTCGGGTTTTGTGTTAACTTCTGTATCATTGATGATAGCATCAATCCAAAGACGTGCTTCAACTTCAGAGCAATCCATCTTTTCACCGTCGAAGAATGCTACACCGCCTACATCAAAGTCAGGCTCTTCAACAACCTGACGGTTGTTTTTAACGTAGTTGAGCTTAAGTCCGTCGAGCATATCTGCGCCGCCCTTTGTGCCGCAGAGAGTTGTTGATGCTTCAATGGGATTTCTGATGTTGAGTGCCCAGCTTGATTCAAGCACGATTGTTGCGCCGTTTTCCATAACAACAAAACCGAAAGCTGAATCTTCAACCGTGAATTTTTCAGGGTCCCAATCGCCCCATGCGTTTGCTGTGCCTTTCTGCTGGCCAAGCTTTTTGTATGTGGTACCTACAACCATTCTGGGCTTGTAGTTGTCCATCATCCAGAGAGTAAGGTCAAGTGCGTGTGTGCCGATATCAATAAGAGGACCGCCGCCCTGCTCGTATTCGTTAAGGAAAACGCCCCATGTGGGAACTGCACGGCGTCTTAATGCGTGAGCCTTTGCAAAGTAGATTTCGCCCAGCTCGCCGTTTTTACAACATTCTTTGAGGTAAATAGAATCAGATCTGCAACGTGACTGATAACCGATTGTAAGCTTTTTGCCTGTTCTCTGAGCAGCGTCAAGCATTTTCTTTGCTTCTTCATATGTTTTAGCCATAGGCTTTTCGCACATTACGTGCTTGCCTGCTTCAAGTGAATCAACAGTAATGAAGCTGTGTGAACGGTTAGGTGTACAAACGTGAACCACATCGATTGTTTCGTCTTTGAGAAGTTCTTTATAATCGGTATAAACCTTAGCATCGGGTGTGCCGAATTTTTCTGCTGCTTTCACAGCTTTTTCTTCAATGATGTCGCAGAAAGCAACCATTTCAACTTTATCGCTTATTTTCTGCAATGAAGGCATGTGTTTGCCGTTAGCGATACCGCCGCAACCGATGATACCGACTTTCAATTTCTTTTCCATTACCTAAAACCTCCAAATCTAAAAACCGCAAGGCTTTTATATTTGTCTTAATGATACCACAATGGTGTGATTTTTCAAGAGTTTTTTGAGAATTTTTACTTAATTTTTTATATTTTATTGTGAGTCAGTTGGTAATGTGATATAATAGCTGAGGTGAAAAAGATGAGAAGAATTGACTATACAATAGAAAAGGACTATGATGGTGATAAAGTACTGTGGTATCTCCGCGGCCGGGCGAAGCTTTCTGCAAGGCTTGTGGCGAGTTTAAAAACTTTTCCTGAGGGAATACTTTTAAACGGGGAACACATAAGAACTATTGACAGAATTCATACGGGTGACGTGCTTACAGTCAACATCCCCGAGGGCGAAAGCACCGCAGAGGCACGTGACGGAGAAATTGACGTTGTGTATGAAGACGATGATGTTCTGATTATCAACAAAAGTCCGTTCATTGCTGTTCATCCTACTCACAATCATCAGGGAGATACACTTGCAAATATTGTAACAGGTTATCTTCAGAAGAAAAACAAGGATGCGGTTTTCAGAGCAGTAGGCAGGCTTGATAAAGGCACGTCGGGTCTTATGATGATAGCACTCAATGCCTATGCTGCTTCAAGACTTTCTGAAAACGGCGTTGAAAAAGAATATATTGCAATCACGGAAGGCGTGTATACCGTAAGCGGTACTATAGACAAACCCATATACCGTCCCGACCCTATGAAAACTCTGCGTGCAACAGGCGAAAACGGCGACAGAGCCGTAACTCATTATTTCCCTGTGGCATGGGATTCAGAACGCTCTGTTCTGCGTGTAAAGCTTGAAACGGGAAGAACTCATCAGATAAGGGTGCATTTTGCATCTCTCGGCACACCTCTTGTAGGTGACGATATGTACGGAAAAGCTGATGATGAAATCAGAAGGCACGCTCTGCATTGCGCTAAGATGACATTTGTTCATCCTGTTACGGGGGAAAGTGTTTCGGTAGAAGCTCCTTTATGGAAAGATATGGAAAAAATCAAAGAAAAAATCTGTAAATATATGTAGTTTTTGCCCGATGTTGCATACACAAAATGTAGATTGGATACAAAACAGTAACAAAATACGGAAATAATTTACAGCAAAATTACAATTCTCGGTTTTGGTAAATTATTTTCTCGAAAAGACTTTATTTTTACGAGATATAGTGTTATAATAACTTAGCGCGACTATTATCGCTTATTTGCGCATGCAAAAAAATTACAAATGTAAACATTATCTCTTGATTGAAATACAACATATAGACAGCCACGATTTTCATAAACCGCTGCGTGGTAAATACATAATTACGTGTCCGCGCAGACGTGAAGGAGAGTGTACCGGATTGGAAAAAATCGTAATTAACGGTGGTAATGAACTCTATGGAGAGATTAATATAAGTGGTGCTAAAAATGCAGCTATTGCAATTTTGCCTGCCACAGTTCTGGCTCAGGATATTTGCAGAATTGAAAATCTGCCCGATATAAGCGACGTTAAGCTTATGGTGGATATCCTTTCCCTTTTAGGTGCTCAGATTAAGTATATTAACAGAAGTACTATCGAAATTGATACGAGATTTGTAAACTCATTTGAAGTCCCCTATGAATATGCCAAACAGATGAGAGCTTCATATTATTTCATCGGCGCGTTGCTCGCCCGTTTCTCAAAAGCAAAGGTTGCAATGCCCGGCGGATGCTTCTTCGGAGTAAGACCTATTGACCAGCATATCAAAGGCTTTGAAGCTCTGGGATGCACAGTGAACATTGAAAATGCTATTGTTGATGCATCTGTTGACGGCAGCATGTACGGCAGTTCAATTTATATGGACGTTGTATCTGTCGGTGCAACAATGAATATTATGCTCGCTGCTGTTAAAGCAAGAGGGCTTACAATAATTGAAAACGCAGCTAAAGAGCCCCATATTGTTGACCTTGCAAACTTCCTTAACACAATGGGCGCAGATATCAGAGGTGCAGGTACTGATGTTATCAAAATCAGAGGCGTAGAATCTCTCCACGGTTGCACATATTCCGTAGTTCCCGATCAGATTGAAGCAGGAACTTATATGGTAGCTGCTGCAGCAACAGGCGGTAACGTGCTTATCAATCATGTTATTCCCAAGCACCTTGAATCAATTACTTCAAAGCTTGAAGAGTGCGGAGTTATTGTTGAAGAGGACGACGAAGCAGTAAGAATCATCAGCAACAAGAGACCGAAAAAATGCAATGTCAAAACAATGCCTCATCCCGGTTTCCCCACTGATATGCAGCCCCAGATGGCAGTTCTTCTGACTATGGCTGAGGGGACAAGCATTATTTCCGAAAGCGTATGGGACAGCCGTTTCCGTTATATAGAACAGCTTCTTCGTTTCGGCGCAAAAGTTCAGGTCAACGGAAATCTTGCTGTTATTGAAGGCGTTGATAAGCTTAAAGGCGCTCCTGTTAAAGCTGTTGACCTCAGAGCAGGTGCAGCAATGATTATCGCCGGTCTTTGCGCTGAAGGCAAAACTGAAATTGAAGACATCAAATATATCGAAAGAGGTTATGAAGACGTTGTCAAAAAGCTTCGTAATGTAGGAGCTGATATCAGACGCGTTGAAATAAAAGAACCGAAAACTGCATCAAACGCAGGTTGATTTATTTGGAAAATAACTTATAATCCCACTTCATCATGTAAGTGGGATTTTTTTGGAGGAATATTTTT
Organism: Clostridia bacterium; assembly: GCA_017935325.1. Classification (GTDB taxonomy): domain Bacteria; phylum Bacillota; class Clostridia; order Oscillospirales; family Acutalibacteraceae; genus SIG575. Next base: position 2,613 of record JAGBHV010000009.1, on the reverse strand, counting down.
GGCAAGATTTTGTTCGCTGTATTCATCATCAAGCGGTAACAGTACATATGTGGGCATGGCAGATGAAGGCGTCCTGGTTGATGCAGGCGTTTCTTTGAAAAAGCTTGAAGAAGCGGCAGATTTTCAGGGTATAGATTTGTCAACGGTTAAAGCGGTGTTCATCACACATGAGCATTCCGACCACGTAAAAGGGCTGAAGCCTTTTCTTGCAAAATATAAAGTGCCTGTTTTTTCTTCCCGTACAACGCTTGAGGAATTGTGCAAAACGGGACTTATTCCGTGCGGTACGGAATGTATCGAGATGAACGGCGAAGTAACAGTAGGAAACATTATGGCAAAAACTTTCAGCACATCTCATGATACTCCCATGAGCCGCGGATACAGCTTCTATCTGCCGGATGAAAGAAAAATTTCCGTCTGCACCGACCTGGGCTTTGTCAGTGATGAGGTGCTTGGCGGCATTATGAAAAGCGACCTTGTGCTTCTTGAATCAAACCATGATATAAATATGTTGCGTTACGGCAGTTATCCTGTTTATCTGAAACAGCGTATTCTTTCGGACCATGGCCATCTTTCCAATGTAGCGTGTGCTGAAACGGCGCTCAGACTTCTCTCAAGCGGTACAACCCGTTTTGTATTAGGGCATTTAAGCCGTGAGAATAACACTCCCGACAAAGCGTATGCAGAAACCTTCTCAAAACTCGATATGAGTGGTGCGTCAATAAATATAGATTACACTCTCACCGTTGCGGGAGATAAAAATAAAATGATAAGATTGTGAGGCATAGTTATGCTGGGTGTTACAATAATTGCCCTTGGCAAGCTTAAAGAAAAATATCTTCGTGACGGGTGCGATGAATATATCAAGAGGCTGTCGACTCTCTGTAAGCTCAGAATAGTTGAGCTTGAGCCGGTGAAGCTTTCTGATAACGCTTCTCAGTCTGAAATCGACAAAGCACTTGGCAGGGAAGCAAAGGAAATTCTTTCAAAAATCCCGTCAGGCTCAAAGATAGTTGCAATGTGCATTGAAGGTAAACAGATGCCTTCTGAAAAATTGAGTAAGTTTTTTGAAGAAAGTGCTGTTTCGGGATGTAACGGCATAACCTTTGTTATAGGAAGCTCATACGGGCTTGATGAAAGCCTGAAGAAAAAAGCCGATGTAAGGCTGTCAATGTCAGAAATGACATTTCCTCATCAGCTTGCCCGGGTAATGCTTCTTGAACAGGTTTACAGAGCTTTTATGATTTCAAATTCGTCGAAATACCACAAGTAAAAGCTGTGTGTTGCGGCTGCGCTTGACTTTAAGGCGGATTAATAGTATAATTAAATTGTATATCTATGAAAGGCAGGTGAGCATATCCTCAAAGGAGGTATGCCTAAATTTATGAAGAAACTTAAATTAATAGTGTCAGTTTTTCTTGCAGTTTCAATGATTTTTGCATTCTGCGTTGTAGCAAATGCAGCATCAGCTTCAGTTGTTGCAAAAGCAAACAAAACAAACGTATCTTATGGTGATACTGTTACTGTAACAGTAAGCCTCAGCCAGAATTCAGGTATAGCAGGTATTAATTTTGTATTGAATTACGACTCCTCTAAGCTTCAGTTCCAGAGTGTGTCCAACGGCTCTACAGCAGGTAATTTCTCAATGGGAGAAGCAAATAACAGCGGTTCAACAATAAAAGGAGCCTATCTTAATACCAACGGTGCATCAACTACCTCAACAGGTTCTCTTGCTACTGTTAAATTCAAAGTTATTTCAGATTCTGCGTCTTCATCGTCTCTGACTGTTTCTGCAAACGGTACAAACGGTAACGGTGATCCGGTTACAGTATCTGCAAGCGGTACGACTGTTAAAATCAATCCGACAACAAAAGCTACAACCACCAGACCCACTACAACAAAGGCTACTACCACCAGACCTACAACTGAAACAACAAAAGCGGACGAAAGCACAACAAAGGTAATTTCAACAGAAACTATTGCAGTAAAAGTGGGCAATGTTTACCAGCTTGCAAAACCCTCTTCAATGCAGGGATCAGTTATTTTTTCATCAAGCAATCCCTCTGTTATTTCAGTAGATTCAAACGGTGTTATTAAAACTCTTTCAAGAGGTATGTCAACTATCAAGGCTGTCAGCGCAAACGGCGTTACAAAAACATGGTTGCTTATTGTCGGCGACGGCTCAACAGTTGATTCAACTGAAACAACTACTCTCACTGATGAAGAAACAACAACAGAGATTATGGTAATCGGTGAAGTTGATGAAGAAACATCAGCTGAAAAAACAACTGCAGAAAAAACCGAAAAGGATGAAATAAAAGATAAGCTCGATGATTCAGACAGAACATTCAAGCTTATCGTAGGTGTCGGTGCTGTAGTTGCAATTCTTGTAATCATAATTGTTGTAGCATCAATTATAAGAAAAAGAAGAAACTTTGCATGATAATAATTCATCCCTGAAAAGATGAATTGAATTATAATTTGTCGTTAACATTTCCAAACGTGTCATTCTCGAGCGACAGCGAAGAATCTCGTTTGGAAATGCTTTATGTGTTGCCATTTTGAGATCCTTCGCTTTCGCTCAAGGATGACAGCAAAATGGCAAGGTTAGTT
>JAGBHV010000069.1 GCA_017935325.1 Clostridia bacterium | reverse complement strand
CCATATACTTGGCTGCCCACTCTTTTTTATTGATAATTTTTTTCAAATCCATTATAAAACATTAACTCCTTTTTTCCTAATCCGTAAAATATTACTATAATTTTGTTTGGAAAACATTTCAATTTTATGAACAAAAAATAAACAAAGGCAGGTGTGTAAACACACCCGCCCTTTTGACTTAATATTTAATTTATCTGTTAATCCAGAACCTCGGTTCATCACCATCAAAGAATTTATATGCTTCTTTGAGCATCATTGCGGGAGAATCCGAATAAGAGTTGATTGTGTCGCCACCACGGTGATTTGTAAGAGTTACGTTATCAAGGCCGAGGAGAGGACAAGATTCATCAATAGGTTCTTTATCAAAAACGTCAATCGCCGCACCCATAATGCTGCCTGTTTTAAGAGCATTTGCAAGAGCATTGTAGTCTACCATATATGAACGTGCTGTGTTAATGAAATATGCAGTGTCTTTCATCATGCCAAATTCACGTGCACCGAGAAGAATACTTTTCTTTGAAAGTCTTGCGTGAAGTGAAACAATGTCACTTTCACGGAGAAGTTCGTTGAGAGAAACAAATTTTGCGATATTCTTGTTGATGCCTGAATAATTTTCAAACATATCATTAATAAGAATTTTGCAGTTGAAACTTACAAGTTTATCATAGAGAAGTCTGCCGACTGTGCCAAAGCCGATGATACCCACAGTCATATCGCTCATTTCTCTGATTTTCTTTTCGGTGTTGGGATATTTTTCTCTCCACTCACCTTTCTGGATTGCCATTGCAGAACGTGAGATATTTCTTACTTCATTAAGCATAAGACCTACTGTATATTCAGCAACTGCATTTGCATTATGTGCAGGGTTAAGAAGAACCGCAATCCCCTTTTCAGTTGCAGCTTTGATATCAAGATTTTCATGGCCACCTCTGTTGCAGAGAATAAGTTTTAAATTCTTTGCCTTTTCAAGAAGAACTTTTGTTACGGGGCAAAGGTGCACCATAAGGATTTCGGCTTCTTCAATGGCTTCTTCAAGACCTTCGGGGAGAGGAAGTGTTTCAAATCCGCCTGTTTCAATTGTTTTAACAACATTTCTCATTTCGTGTCTGTCGTGTGAACCGAAATAGAAATATTTAACATCGAGCATTAAATCCTCGTAACCTCTTTCAAGACCTGCTTTCATCATTTCAGGAGTGATAAAAATATCGCCTACTGCTACGCACTTTTTAACCATATTCAGCCTCCATTATTTAATCTGTCCGTCCTGAATCATCATATTGCCGAGAAGCATATCAAATTCAGTTGTGATTTTGAAATTAGTTCTTTCACCTTTTACAATGCCAACACTCAAATCGTGTTCAAGGTACATTCTGCCCGCTTCCATATAAGCGTCAATTTCTTCCTGAGTGAGTTTTTCAAAAAGGTCATCAAACTGTCTGATTTTAAAAGTCTGGGGACCCTGATCAAGGAAAACAGTGTCACGATTGGGCACAACTGTGCTTTGTTTTCCGTCTTCAGCAATAAGAACTGTGTCGATTGTGGGAACAGAAGTTGTTACCATATCGTATTCTTTTGCAATTATGTAGTTATCGTTGATAATTCTTGAAGACACAAAAGGTCTTGCACAATCGTGAATAAGCATCATATCGTTTTCTGTGAGTTTATCCCCTGCGATTTCGATACTTTTCTTTACAATATTCACCATCGAAAGAAATCTTGATGTACCGCCGTGAATGATAACAACGCGTGATGTGTCAACTTTATATTCTTCAAGCATATTCTTGCAGTAATCTTCCCATTGGGGATTCATAGCAAGGATAACTTTGTCAATGCATTCCTCTTTGAGGAAAGTATTGAGTGTTCTTACAATAATAGGTGTATCGCCGATTTTGAGGAACTGCTTTGGAACGGAACTTTCCATTCTTGAGCCGATACCTCCTGCAAGGATACCTGCAAAATTCATTTTTAATCAGCCTTCCGTTTTATATTTCTTCTTCAAACAGTTCACCCTTGATATTCACTGAGCGGAACTGCGGAGTGTCTTTATTTTCGAAAATATATTCGCCCATATCTATTCTTGCAAAATTATGAGGTGCTCTGCGTTTTGAATATGTGGGCAGGTTCATATAATCAGGGCCGTAAGCATAGTTGAGATAACCTGTATAATCAACAGGGATAGGTGCTTTTATGCCGTCGAAATCAACATACTGAACTTCTTCAAGTCCGTCAATAGGCATAACACCGTCAATAAGTTTCTTTCCTACGCTGTCGATGAGATATTTTGCATTCTTCTTGTTTTTATAGAATGAAACACCAAGTTCAAACATGCCATGATATACACAGTAGGGAATCAACCTCAAAAACGGCAGAGCAAGTTTTGATGCTCTGTAGTGGAAATTCTTACGGGGTGCATTGTACCAACGCACTTCAAGTGCCTTTGTGATAGCATAAAGATATGCCATATGCAATTTCTGAAGGAATTTGTTATTACTTGTTTTATCGTAAACGAGTATGTCAATGAAAATACCGTCTTCAACTTCATTTTTGCTTGAATAGTTGGTTGAGAAATATGTACCTTTAAGACGTACTTTATCAATTGTATAATGGCTTCCGCTTCCGTTTGTGGGGCAGGAGTAAACGAACTGTTCACCCATTTCCTCCTGGAAAACTTTACGGAATTTATCATAATCTTCTCTGAGCATACCGATGTCAAGGTCATCGTCCCATGCAATACTCATACCGTTTCTTACCGCACCGAGAAGCGAACCGCCTGCAAGGAAATACTTAATTCCGTGCTTCCGGCAGACTCTTTCAATTTCGTTGAGAATATAAATTTCCAGATCTTTAAGACGTGCAAGTTTGCCGTCATAGAACGCAACAAGAGGACTGTTGTCATATTCAATTTCTGAAAGATAACAAATCATTGAATAAATTGCAGTTGTGCGACGGCAGAAAGTTTTATATCTCATATTTCTGAACTTAAGTGTGCTCATACATCTGTATTCAATGGCTTCTTTATCATAATCTTCAACGTCGCATTTAAGTTTGAGATATTCTTTACATTTTGAGTAAATTGCCAATTTGATTGTTGCCGGCGAAGCCGTGTATGTTGCTACGTTATATGTATGACCTGTTTTTACTTTATAAAGTGAGAAAATAAGAGATGCCACAACGTCACGTATATATGTGAGTGTAAATGTAGTTTCATAATCTTCTCTTGTAATTTCAACACACTGATTTTTGAAAACTTCAAGAATTGTGCCTTTTAAATCAAATGCAGGTGTATGCTGATTGTCAGGAGCAAAAACATTGTCAAAACGCAACAGAGTTGCATCAATTTTTTCATCTCTCACTGCCTGACGGCATCTTTTTTCAACAGAAGTGTAAAACTCAAAATCAGGTCGTACATCTTCTGCGTATTCTTCAACAAAGAAGTTATACTCTCTTTCAGCAAGGTGGTCTATACCCTGAGGAATGGGAGGCATAAGAGGCAACAATGTACCCACAACAACACGTGATGAATTATTGCCGGCAAACGTGAACACCTTATCAAGGGCTTTCATAACACTCTTCTGATTTTTCTTTTCTGCACTGTTTACGAAAGTGATTACGCAGGAAGTTTCTTTCTTCTTGTTTTTGATTTTTTCAAAATTATCAGGAGAAATCTCACTGATTGCACAACCTTCGCTTGCAAGCAATTCTTCAAGTTTTTCGCTTTTCGCACAAGCGGGAACAAAATATGCAGAGCCGAGGAAATATCTTGACTTCTGTGCGATAATGTTCATTGCCTGAACAATATATTCTGATACAAAATTATCGTCGCAAACAAAATAGTATTTATCATAGAATTTCTTTTTTTCAAGAAAGACACGTGTAAGCACTCTGTCAACGGCAGAGGCGGTCATTTCTATTTCGTCTGTAATTATTAAACTATTCATTTAACATCACCTTAATAATAAAAAAATTATTACGCACTTTCGTAATTTATAATATATCATAACAGGTGTAAAAAGTCAACATACAAAAAAGCATCCGACCACAACAAAGAGGTCGGATGCTCTGTAATTTATGCGTTGTAACCGATTTCAATTGCACCGAGGTTGATGTCCATCATATCCTGATGTCTTGCTGAAACAACGTGTGCAAGTGCTTCTCTGAGGTTATCGTAAGAAACAGCGTCACATTCTTTCATAAGTTTACCTGCAATAATCATATTAGCAAGTTTGGGAATGTTGTTATCGTTTGCAAGCTGTGTTGCGGGAAGGTAGAAAACTTCAACGTCGTCTCTTTCTACTTTTCTGCCGATAAGAGAGCTGTCAAGAATAATCTTGCCGCCTTTTTTAACTGAAGCTTCGTACTTATCAAGTGAAGGAAGGTTCATTGCAACAAGGATATCGGGTTCATCAATGATGGGAGAACCGATGGGGTCATCGCTGATGATAACACTGCAGTTTGCAGTACCGCCACGCATTTCAGGACCGTATGAGGGAAGCCAGCTTACCTGCTTGCCTTCGTCAAGGCCTTTGTATGCCAAGAATTTACCTACGAACAGAACGCCCTGTCCGCCGAATCCTGCAAAGAGGATGCTTGATGATTTACTCATTTTGTTTCCTCCTCTGCATAGATATCTTTATAAACGCCTAAAGGATAATAGGGCATCATATTTTCTTCGAGCCATGTGAGTGCTTTTTCAGGAGTTACACCCCAGTTTGTGGGGCAAGTTGAAAGCACTTCAACAAGTGAAAAGCCTTTTCCGTCAATCTGATTCTGGAATGCTTTTTTGATTGCTTTCTTTGCTTTATTGATGTTTTTAACGTTGTTTACTGCAACTCTTTCGATGTAAGCAGCACCATCAACATTTGAAAGAAGCTCTGCAACTTTTACGGGATAACCTGCAACGTTTACATCTCTGCCGTAAGGTGAAGTCTGTGTAACCTGACCGGGAAGAGTTGTGGGAGCCATCTGACCGCCTGTCATACCGTAAATTGCATTGTTTACGAAAATAACTGTAATATTTTCACGTCTTGCTGCTGAATGAACAGTTTCTGCTGTACCGATAGCTGCAAGGTCGCCGTCACCCTGATATGTAAATACAACCTTTGAGGGGTCTGCGCGTTTGATACCTGTTGCAACTGCGGGAGCACGTCCGTGAGCAGCCTGAATCATATCACAACCAAAATAATTATATGCCATAACTGAGCAACCAACAGGTGCAACACCTATTGCTTTACCTTCAATTCCCAGTTCATCCATAACCTCGGCAACAAGACGGTGGATAATACCGTGAGTACATCCGGGGCAGTAATGAAGAGGAGCATCTGTCAGTGCATGGGGTTTATCAAAAACTACCATTATTTGTCGCCTCCTTTGTTTGCTTCAATAATTGCGTTAAGTACCTGGTCAGGAGAAGGAATCATACCGCCTGCTCTGTTGCAGAGTGATACGGGTTTCTTACATTCTGTTGCAAGTTTAACGTCTTCAATCATCTGTCCCATTGACATTTCTACGCTGACAAAAGCTTTAACTTTATCTGCAGCAGCTCTGAATGCCTTTTTGGGGAAGGGCCAGAGTGTGATAGGTCTGATAAGACCTGCTTTAATACCCTGCTTTCTTGCTTCAAGAACTGCGTTCTTTGAAACACGTGATGCGATACCGAATGCTGCAACGCAGATTTCTGCATCTTCCATCATAAATTCTTCGCAGAGAGCTTCGTTTTCTTCGATTGCTTTGTATTTTTCAAAACGTTCGAAGTTGAATTTTTCAAGTTCTTCGGGAACAAGTGAAAGAGAGTTTACGATGTTGTGTTCTCTTTCCATGTTTGTGCCTGTAAGTGCCCAGGGCTTTTCGTATGTTTCAACTTCGCCCATATCAAGGCTTACAGGTTCCATCATCTGACCCATTGTACCGTCTGCAAGAATCATAGTGGGCATACGGTATTTGTCAGCAAGATTGAATGCCTTGAATGTAAGAGATGCCATTTCCTGAACTGATGCAGGAGCAAGTACAATAAGGTGATAGTCACCGTGACCGCTGCCTCTTGTTGCCTGGAAATAGTCTGACTGTGAGGGCTGGATACCGCCGAGACCGGGGCCACCACGCTGCACGTTAACAATAAGTGCAGGAAGGTCACAACCTGCGATATATGAAATACCTTCACTCTTAAGTGAAATTCCGGGGCTTGAAGAAGAAGTCATTACTCTTTTACCTGTTGCAGCAACACCATAAACCATATTGATTGCTGCGATTTCGCTTTCTGCCTGAAGGAAAACGCCACCCTCGATTTTGGGCATACGTTTTGCCATATAGGCAGCAACCTCTGTCTGAGGAGTTATAGGATAACCGAAGTAATGGCGGCAACCTGCCATAATAGCAGCTTCAGCAATTGCTTCGTTACCTTTCATCAAAACTTTTTCTGCCATTATACTCACCTCTCAACCTTAATTACACAATCAGGACACATTGTTGCACAGAAAGCACAACCTACACATTTCTCACTGTCTGTAATTTCAGCGGGATGATGTCCTTTAACATTGATTTTGTCTTTGGAAAGGGCAATAATCTTTTTGGGACATGCCACAACACAAAGACCGCAACCTTTGCACAAGTCTGTTGCGAAAGTTACCTTTGCCATACTATCTCTCCCTTTGTTTAATCATATTTTCTTACGTGTTGCAAATTGAGGGGCATTATATTTTCTATCCTGCCTGACAATTCGTTGAATAACGTAGCTTTGACTGTTGTAAGTTTTACAGGTAAACCTGTAAGTGATGAAATTTCTTCGGCATAGCTTACAGAAGAAAGCACATCTTCTGCAGTTGTTTCTTCGCCGAGATTTGAGTTGTTGACAATAGCGGTGAATTTAATTCCGCCTGCCGATTCAACCTCTCTCATCACTTCGACCGTACTCGCAGCATCGGGAGTAAGCGGTCTGAATTTATTGATTACAAAAAACATTTCGTAGTCATTTTCTTCAAGAATTGACGGTGCATATCTGCCGAGAGCCAACGCTCCGCGGTCGTCACCGCCGATATCCATAACTGCGAAAGTTTCTTTATTATCAATAATTGAATACATATCCTGAGGAATTGCAGGTAAATCAACGTTTGAGTTTGCGTAAACAGATGAAATTAATTTAATTCCCCTTTTCTGAAGCTCATCCTCACTGTCTTTTGCACGATAGTAGGGATTTACAATATCAAGGTCTGCAACGCAAACATCAAGACCTGCGTCCTTTATCTTTACTGCATAGTTTACGGCGATGTTTGTTTTACCTGAGCCGTAGTGACCTGCAAAAAGAGTTATACGTTTAAAGTTCATTAAATTTACCTCTTTGGCCCCCTTACCTCAAGGGGGCTGGCAAAACCGTAGGTTTTGACTGGGGGATATTCCGAATTTCAATGAGATTCATCTGAATTACAGATATCCCTCCACCGCTTACGCGGTCCCCCTCCCTTTAGGCAAGGGAGGCTATATAAAATTAAAGTTTGTTACGCTGAATTTTGCCGCTAACTGTCTTGGGCAATTCATCCTTGAACACAACAATTCTGGGATATTTATAAGGTGCTGTGTGTTCTTTAACGTATTTCTGGATTTCTTTCTTAAGTTCTTCTGTGCCTTCTGTGCCTTTAGTAAGAACAATGCTTGCCTTGACAACCTGACCTCTTACTTCGTCAGGAGCAGCAGAAACGCCGCATTCAAGAACATAGGGAAGTTCCATAATAACATTTTCAATTTCGAACGGTCCGATACGGTAGCCTGAAGACTTGATAACGTCATCAACACGGCCAACATACCAGTAGAATCCGTCTTCATCTCGCCATGCTGTATCGCCAGTGTGATAAAGTCCGTCATGCCACGCTTCGTTTGTTTTTTCTTCGTCAAGGTAATAGCCTCTGAAGAGACCGCAGGGAACTTTCTCAGTTGTGCGGATAACGATTTCGCCTGTTTCACCGTCTGCAACAGGGTTGCCGTCGGGGTCAACAATGTCAACATCGTAAAGCGGTACGGGTTTACCCATTGAACCGAGTCTGTGTTCTGAACCGAAAAGGTTACCGATAACAAGAGTTGTTTCTGACTGACCGAAGCCTTCCATAACCTGAAGACCTGTAAGGTTTTCAAATTGTCTGAACACTTCGGGGTTAAGAGCCTCACCTGCGATTGTTGCGTGTTCAACGCTTGATACATCGTACTTTGTAAGGTCTTCTTTAATCATCATTCTGTACATCGTAGGCGGTGCGCAGAATGTTGTGATTTTATATTTTGCAAACATAGGCAGGATATCTGCAGCATCAAAGCGGTCAAAGTCATAAACAAATACTGCTGCTTCGCAGAGCCACTGACCGTAGAGTTTACCCCACATTGATTTTGCCCAGCCTGTGTCTGAAATTGTAAGATGAAGTCCCTGGGGATTTACACAGTGCCAATAGTTGGCTGTGATAAAGTGACCCAAAGGATATTTAAATGAATGAGCAGCGATTTTGGGGTAACCTGTTGTGCCTGATGTGAAGAACATAAGCATATAATCGTCACCGCAGGGAGTATCGTCTGTTCTTTCAAATACGTTGCTGTAGAGCTTGAACTCTTCGTCAAAGTTTCTCCAGCCTTCACGGTCTGCACCAACCATAATTTTAATCTGAAGTGAAGGAGAATTCTTTTCTGCCATTTCAACCTGTTCATATGTACCGTCATCTGCAGTGCAGACAATAGCTTTAACATCAGCAGCATTGAAACGGTATTCAAAGTCGTGATCTTTAAGCTGATGAGTTGCAGGAATTACAACTGCACCGAGTTTATGAAGACCAAGCACTGCAAACCAGAACTGATAATGACGTTTTAAAACGAGCATTACCTTGTCACCTTTCTTAATGCCAAGTGACTTGAAGTAGTTTGCTGCCTGTGCAGAATATTCCATCATATCCTTGAATGTGAATATTCTTTCTGTTTTATCTTTTGAAACGTGAAGCATTGCCATTTTATCAGGCAATTTCTTCGCGATTCCGTCAACAATATCAAAAGCAAAATTGAATTTATCTTCATTTTCAAATGAAAGTGAAAGAAGTGCGCCTCTTTCATCTTCAACGGGGTGAATGAAGTTGTGATAAATTCTTCTGTTTGTTTTTTCTCTTTTGGGTGCCTGAGTCATTTCGGTCTTAGCCTGTTCAAGTTCGGGAATAGGCTCGCCTGTTGGGTTAAGCACCATTGCATAGAATTCGCAGTTTTTACCGCCTACTGCAGTCATACCGTGAGGTGTTGCACTATCGTAATAAATGCTGTCACCTGCGTTGAGAATAACTGTGTGGTTGCCCACCTGAACTTTAAGTGAACCGCTGATAACAATGTCGCATTCCTGACCGTCATGTGAAGTCAGTTCAAGCTCTTTATCATCGTCACCTTCGTTATATTCGCACTTAACGTAAAGGGGTTCTGCAATTCTGTTTACAAACGAAGGAGCAAGGTTGTAATACTTAAGACCGTGAGCTTCCTGAATTTCCTGACCACGACCTTTTCGTGTTACAACGTAAGATTTAAGTGTGGGGCTGACACCTTCGATGATGTCAGTAACGTCAACCCTGAATGCCTGCGAACATCTGTAAAGGAATGCGAAAGAAAGGTCGCTTCTGCCTTCTTCGCAGGATATGTACTCTTCGAGAGTTACACCTGTTTTCACAGCCATTTCAGTTTGTGTAAGGCCTTCGATTTCACGCAGTTCGCGGATACGTTCGGCCATTTCCATAATTTTAATGTCGAGTGTGCCTGTTTCTTTCATACAAAGTTCTCCTTTTTTCTTCGGGTAAGCCAAATAAAAAGCCCGTCCCAAAGATATAATACTTTGAGACGAGCACCAAATATCTGTTGCCCGCGGTACCACTCAAATTGCGTTAAAAAACGCCGCTCCGGTTCCAACAAACCTTATGCATTAACGCAGCAATCACGGAAAAGTTCTACTCACCTTTTCGGGTTTTCTTCTTTTCAGCTCCGGAGCTACAAATTGTCGTTTCTCTTTACCGCACTTACACCAGACGGCGGCTCTCTTCGAAAGGGGCAGCGACAACACTCTCCATCAAAGCTATTAACATTAGAATTATATCAAAGTTTTAAATGTTTGTCAATAAAATTTATTGTTTAATGTTTTGGCAATATTTTGCCTAATATTATGAATTCTGCATAAATTGTGTACGGCAGATAAAAGCCCCTGCCATATGAACGCTAAATTATAATTTAGTGTGCAATTAAAACTGAGCAACGCCTCCCTTGCCTAAAGGGAGGTGGATTTTTTGTGCTTGCACAAAAAAGACGGAGGGATATTATTACATTGATTTCATTAAACTTTTTTGCAATATCCCCCAGTCAAAACCTACGGTTT